>DATGJU010000444.1:0-5266 GCA_035295045.1 Chthonomonadaceae bacterium | reverse complement strand
AGGAAGCAGGAACCAGGAACTGCCATGCCCGTCGTACGGACTTCAGATAAGGCGCTACAGGCTGGAAACCGGCCGGATTGGTGCACGTCCACGAGCGCCGGCGTGTTCCGCGTTCCAGCGGCGGGCGGCCGGTTCGACCGGCATTACCACGACTTCCACGAGTACTGGCTAGTGTTCCGCGGCAAGGCGAAGGTCTTGAGCGAGGGGGTGGAGCACTACGTCAAAGCCGGCGACATCGTCTGCACGCACGCGGGCGACGAGCATGACGTGCTGGAAGTATACGAGGACCTGGAGGCATTCTGGTTCGAGGATCCTTGTCCGGAGGGCGGCCGGGTCGGTCACCTGCATCGCGATCCATCGCTGGCCGCCGGCCACCACGTTCCGCACCGGCCGGTCCCAGAGGATTTCCCTTCGTAAGGCCCACAGCCCGGTCGTGAAGTGATCCGCCGGACGCGCCCGCACCCAATTCCCGGCGTCCTTCCGGCACAGCCGTTACGGCGCGGTTACGAAGGCTTCACGACCGGCCTCCAAGCGGAGCGCCTCGATTCGCGACCGTTGCGCGGCCGCGCGGCCCTGGAGGGCGCCGAAATCCACCGACTGGATGGCGGGATACGCGTCGACGATGGCCTCCAGCGATTTCCAGCCTGCCAGCTTGCCCTCGATGCCGAGCGAAACCGCCTCCAGCGCCTCCACGCGGTAGAGCCTGCTCGCGGACGGATCGTCGAGGCGCAGCTTGAGCTGCGCGGCCGCATGCGCGATCCAGCCGGCCGCCTTACGCACCGGGCTTTCCGCCACGTGCAGCTTGTCCATGATGCCGCGGAGCGCATCCCGGTCGAGCTTTACCTCGTCCCGGACCGAGGCGAGGGTCCGGCCCGGCTGCCCCTCCCACTTCGAGAGATGCTCCAGCAGCTCGATCGCCCCCACGGCGCCGGACAGGTGATCGTTCAGGTAGGTTGCCAGATGCTTGTTCGTCATCGCCCGTTTCCCCCCTACCGCGGCGCTTGCACCGCAATCCGACGGACGAAGATACGCAGGCGGAGCGGAATCGTCGCGGCGAATCGCTGGAGGTGATAGTCACGTCTTCTCGAACCGGAAGCTGTCGATCACGATCTCGACGGGCTTGCCGTCGAGCGGGGCGTGGCCGCGAAACAGCCAGAGGTTGAGATGGACCGGACAGGGATCGTGCGGGACCAGCCGCGCGTCGGCCGGCTGGAACTGCCAGCGCAGCGCGCCCTCCGGCGGCTCCGCGGCTGCCTTCCCGGCGCGGCCGGGCGCGCAGAGGAAGCTGAGGCCCTTGGCGGTCCAGGTGAAGCGGTGCGTCGTCTGCATTTCCGGGGAGAGGAAGCGGCCGGTGAAGTTGTCGATCTCCCGCTGGCGCTTTCCGGAGGAGGGATAGACGACGAAGTCCATGTTGGCGGCGGCGGGCTCCATGCGCCCCCACCGCGCGAACTCGATGTCGATCTCGTTCGTGCCGTCGCCGCCCACGTCCCGCGTCGGGTAGGTGAAGAGGCCGAGGACCACGTTCGGATCGAGGTTGTCCAGCCTGCCCGTCACCTGGAACGTATAGGTCCCGAAGCCCAGCCGCTCCCTGGTCTGCAGCTCGGCGCAGCGCCACTCGCCGTCCACCTGGCTTATCTTGACATGCAGGCGGCCCTTCTCGTCCAACCACACGTTGGCGTCGTCCCACTGGTTCGGGCCGGGTCCGCCCTTTCCAGCGCCTCGCACCTCCCAATCGTATCCCGAAAACCGGATGGTCTTCGCAGCCGCCGGCGCTGCGGCGAGCCCGGCCAGACTCGTGAGCAGACAAAACAGAGCGAAACGGTACATCCGCGAAACCTCCCTCTGTCCCTCGGCAACGATCGATTTCTGGACGGCGCGGCGAACGCTGCAGGGCTCCCCCGTCGCAACCGGCGTACCGGGTTCCCGGGCCCTTGACCGGCGTCACGGCGCCGCCGGCGCTGTGCGTTCGGGAGTCGGATCGCCGAACGGCTGCTCTGCCGCTACAAGATGTTCACGGCGCGCGCGGCCAGAATGACGATGATAGTCAGCGAGATACTGGCCTGTGTCATCGACAGCATCTTGGCCCAGCGCGAGAGCACCGCCGTGTCGGCCGGCGAGAGCGCCGTGCTGGTGTTGAACGCCAGGAAAAGGTAGTCGACGAACTGCGGCGCCCAGACAGGGCCAGCGCCCTCCTCGGCATGCTCCGGCGCCAGCGTCATCTGCGGGAACAGGAACGCGCCGGAGCAGTGGACGCCGCGCATGTCCCGCACGTTCGGGCCGCCAGCGTCCAGCCGCCAGTACCAGGATGCGAAGACCAGCACATTCGTGATCCAGAGCAGGGCCGCGGACTTCAGCAGCTCGATGGGCGTCTCCTTGTGCGATGGCAGCGCGACGATGAGGAGGACGAGCGACCAGACCATGAAGATGGTGACGATCGCCGCGGTGAGCTGGCCCAGCAGGTGGTTCATCCTTTGATGTCCGCGATTGTGCGTAATGACCAGCGGGATGCTCAACAGTCCGACAATCACCAGCAGCAGCCAGCGCGGCCCGACGGAGAGCGAATTCGGGAGCGCCAGGTTCGAAGCGCCCACTGCGAGCACGGCGACTAGAGCCGGCCAACGTGGCTCCGGCGGATCGAGGTCGATCTCGTCGGTCGGTCTCACGGCGACCGGCGATGTCTTCGTCTCTTTGGGTGGCAGCATCTTCGGACTCCTATGGGCAAACGCCAGGCCGCGCGAACTCGGGATACCGAGGATGGCGGCCGTCCTGACCGGCATCCGGCATTACCGAGTGGCCGGAAGACAGGTGCTATTATAGCTGCGCGCGCACCGGTCCGCAAGTCCGCGACCGAGCCGGGCGCCGCGAGCCGCGCACCGCGAAGGATTCGGGGAACCCTGCAACGAAGGACTAAAGCGGGCGATTTTTACCCGCGTAACGGATCAGTCTGTCACGGGACGAGTCGTGGATCGTGGTAACAAGCATAACATGAAATAACAACGACTGGGGCACGAAGGAGAGATCACGCAATGTACGCCTGCACCCGAGGGAATCTGAGCAACACCAGGAGTCACGCATGGTATGCCGCCGGTACGATCGCGGCCGTCGCGGCTGTTCTCTGCGCGATGCCCGCGATGGCGCAGCGGAAGGACGACAAGAACGACAATCGCTCCCAGCCGCCGGCGCGGAACAATCCACCGCCGCGGAGCAATCCGGCGCCGCAGCCCCCGGTAATGCACGCCCGGCGCGAGGAGGTGCGCACCAGCCCATCGCCCACGCCTCCCGCCCGTACCAACACACCGCTGACGCCGCTCACGCCGCGCCGGAACCAGACCGGCGGCCAGACGGGGTCCGCGACGCCTCTCACGCCGCGCCACGATCAGAATAACGTACCAACAACGCCGCGGACGTCGACAGGGACGTCCTCCGTACGGCGCAATCCACCACCGCGCACCGGCACGACCACCCGCATCGACCAGATCCGCTCGGGACCCGGCGTCCCGGCCGGCAGCGCGCCGAACGTCGGTAAACTGAGGCTCCGCGCCACGCCATTAACGCTGGCGCATCGGACGTTTACCAAGACCACCGAAGGGCGCCACTACGACAACGGGATTCACCTGCGCAAAGGCGTCAAGGTGACCGAGACCTGGCAGCGGCGCTACTTCCCGCGCGGCACCTTCCACTTTGAGGGCTATACGCGAAGTCTTACGGCGTCCGCCTTTATCTCGCCGTTCGGATTCTACTTCGGAGTGTGCGCGCCGTACATCTCGCGGGAGCGATGCCGTGTTGCGCCGCCGGTCAGCGTCTATATCGACATCCCGATCTACACCGGCGATACCTGCCACGGCTATCCGAAGCTCGTCCCATCGGAAAACCTGCTGGACCTGAACTACGTCGAGCCGGGACTCGCGAACGCCGTGGATGAGCTGCGCGAGGCGTTCGGCAACGGCAACATCGACGCGCTCGTGACCCTCGTCGACCCGCGCTCCCAGATCGCTGTATATCTGCGCGGCAACTACGACTACTCGCTGGACGCCAACGACTATCTTGACCTGACTCGCGACGCGATGCGCAACACCCATACCGTGGAGTTCGACATCACGCGGATACACCAGGTCGCCAGGAATGTCTACACCGTGTCCGGCAAGCACCTCTATGAGGACGAGCGCGGCGAGGTGCGCAAGGTCTACGTGAGCTACGTGCTGGAGAACATCAACGGCGAGTGGACGCTGACGCAGGTCGGCACCGCGCCGGACAAGATTCAAAGACTGTAAGCCGCGATCCCGGACGGCATGCCGCCCGGGATCGCTCTTCTGTTGCTACGAGAAGCCTGCGACGGCGTGCGGGACATACGGCGCCTGCAGGCTCTCGACCTCCTCCGGCGTCAGCTTGACGGCGAGCGCGCCGACCGCGTCCTCCAGGTGATGCGGCTTCGTCGCCCCAACGATGGGCGCAGTGACGTACGGCTTGGCGAGCATCCAGGCCAGCGCGACCTGCGCCATCGGCACGCCACGGGCCGCCGCGATCTCCCCGACGCGCTCGACGATCGCCCGGTCCGCGTCGCGCGTCTTCGCGTAGAGGATCTTGCCGAAGGCGTCCGTGCCGGCGCGCTCGGTCGGGGGCGCGTCCGACCAGGGCCGCGCCAGATAGCCCCGGGCCAGCGGGCTCCAGGGGATGACGCCGACGCCCTGGTCCACGCAGAGCGGCATCATCTCGCGCTCCTCCTCACGATAGATCAGGTTGTAGTGGTTCTGCATGGAGACGAAGCGCGTCCAGCCGTGCAGGTCCGCCAGGTACTGCGCCTTGCAGAACTGCCACGCGTTCATCGACGACGCGCCGATGTAGCGCGCCTTGCCCGCCTTCACCACGTCGTGCAGCGCTTCCATGGTCTCTTCCATTGGCGTATTCGCGTCGTGCCGGTGGATCTGGTAGAGGTCGACATAGTCCATCCCGAGCCGCTGCAGGCTGGCGTCGATCTCCTGAAGGATCGCCTTGCGCGAAAGGCCCGCGCCGTTCGGGTCCGGGCGCATGCGGCCGTGCACTTTGGTGGCGAGCACGATCTCCTCGCGCTTCGCGAAGTCCCGCAGGGCGCGGCCCGTGATCTCCTCGCTGGTGCCGTCCGAGTAGACGTTCGCCGTATCGAAAAAGTTGATACCAAGCTCCAGCGCCCGCCGGATGTGCGGCCGGCTCTCCTCCTCGTTGAGCGTCCACGCGTGGTTGCCGCGGTCCGGCAGGCCGTAGCTCATGCAGCCGAGGCAGATACGCGAAA
>DATGJU010000443.1:0-2407 GCA_035295045.1 Chthonomonadaceae bacterium | reverse complement strand
GCACGCTCGCCACCGTGCGGGCCACCGCCTGCGGAACCGCGCTCTCCCGCGCCGCAGACCGGATGCGCGCCGAGGGACGAGCATGTGGAGAGATTCGCAAGGCTCTCTCCTCTCGGTTGGCGGTGCGCCGGCCGCAGGAATTCCTTGGGGCAATCCGCCGCCGCGAACCCCCGGATATCGCCCAAAACGAAAAAAGAATTCGCTGCCCGGACCTCGCCTCCCAGGCGCCCGCGGCGTGCGCGATAGGGCGCGCCGTCCGCTTTCTCAAGAGCCTCACCACTAGAAACGCCCGCCCGAAAGTCCTCTCGCCCTGGACCGGTTGGCTGTCGCGTTGACCGGCGCCGGTTTAGACGCTATACTATAGTAGACAGCCGAGCCGTTCTTTACTCTTGCCAGGAGCGCATCGATGCAATTCCGGGGCCTTCGCTCGCACCTTCGTATACCGTTTGCCCGGGCTGCCGCAGCCGGCGGCCTGCTCGCTCTCTTGTCGCACGGCCCCGCGCTGGCCGCAGCGCCGCCGAAGCCCGCGTCGCGCCCCGTCACGCCCATCAGCTATCACCGCCAGATTTGGCCGATTCTCCAGGCCAGGTGTCAGGGCTGCCATCAGCCCGCGTCGCCGGGCGGCAAGCTCGTCGTCACCAGCTTCGCGGACCTGATGCGCGGTGGCGAGCACGGCGTCGCGGTCGTTGCAAACAAGCCGGACGCGAGCGCGGTGCTGGACTACCTGACCGGCAAGAAGACGCTGATGCCGAAAGGCGGTCCTGCGCTCCCCGACGCCGACATCGCGCTCTTCCGGCAGTGGATCGCCCAGGGCGCGAAGGACGATACGCCCGCTGTTAAGGACCCCATCGACGCGAAACATCCGCCCACCTACCTTGCGCCGCCCGTCATCACCGCGCTGGCCTACTCCAACGACGGGACAGTGCTTGCCGTCTCGGGCTACCGCGAGATTCTCCTCCACCATGCGGACGGATCCGGCCTGGTCGCCAGGCTCGTCGGCGACGCGCAGAAGATTCAGTCGATCGTCTACTCGCAGGACGGCAAGCTGCTCGCGGCCGTCGGAGGCTCGCCGGCCCGCTTCGGCGAGGCGCAGTTCTGGAACACCGCCGACAATACGCTGATCAAGGCCGTGCCCGTCGGATTCGACACGCTGTTCGGCGCGGCGCTATCCTCGGACGGAAAGCGGCTCAGTTTCGGCGGCGCGGATAACTCCGTTCGGGTCATCACCGTGCCGGACGGCAAAGAGGTGATGCGGCTCGACAACCATAGCGACTGGGTGCTCTCGACGGCCTTCTCGACCGATGGAAAGAACGTGCTCAGCACGGGCCGCGACGAGGCGGTCAAGCTGACCCTCGTGGAGGGCGGCTCCTTCGTAGACGACATTAACACACACCTGACGCCGATCCGCTGCATGGCGAAGAACCCGAAGGCCGACCAGGTCCTCGTGGCCGGCGACGACGGAATCCCGCGGCTCTACCAGATCTACCGCACCAAGCCGCGCACGATGAACCAGGAGGACCACAACCTCCTCCGGGCCTACCCGAAACAACCGGGCGTCGTCTCCGCGGTCGCGTTCAGCCGCGATGGCGCGTACATCGCCACCGGGACCGAGTCGGGCGTCGTGAACATCTATAAGACCGACAATGGCGGCCCGGCCGAATCGGACAAGCCGGTCATCGGGGGCAAGCCGCTTGCCTCGCTCGGCGGCGCCGAGGGAGCGATCTTCGCAATCGCCTTCCGGCCGGATGGCGGGCAGGTCGCAGTCGCCGGCCTGGACGGCATCGTGCGGCTCTACACGCTTCCCACCGGCGCGCTGGCGAAGGCGTTCGTTCCGGTCCCGATTCGGCCCTCCGTTCGCTCGGCCCGTAAGTAGCGCGACAAACCTGTAACCTCGCGGCGTGCGGGGCCTCGAAAGAAGTATGCGGCGGGACCGGCCGAACCTGGGATTCGGAACGCGGGTCAAAACGCGCGGCTAACGCGCGGAATCCGCTCGTGCCGAACGGCGTCCTACGCAGGTTAGTCCGCGCCGCCGCCCGGCGTGTGAAAACCCGCGGCCATGTCGCCAAAACCGATCTCGCGAGTTAGTCCGCGCAGGCGGACTTTGCATTCCAGCAACGGGTTTCAACCCGGGCTATCCGGCCGCCAGCGCGATACCGTCCAGTTAAGGATGCCTGTTCTATGAACTTCCACCGCCAACCCAATCGGCTCACTGCGATAGGCCTCGCCCTCGCCGCGCTGCTCTCCGTCCCGGTGCTTGCCGCGCCCGCCGCGAAGTCAGCGAAGCCGGCCGCGCCGCGCATCGTCGGGCTGAGCGTCCTTCCCGCCCGCCTGGTCCTGACAGACGGGCGCGACGCGCGGTCGATCGTCGTCACCGGTCGGACCGCGGAGGGCATCTCGATCGACCTGT
>DATGJU010000442.1:0-4567 GCA_035295045.1 Chthonomonadaceae bacterium | reverse complement strand
CGCCGCGCGGACCGCAGCCTCCACAGGCCCCGCAGCGGTTGCCGGACGCGCCTCGCGAGGCGTCGACATCGGTGGAATTGCGGGCTGCGGCGCATCGCCCAGCTCGGCCGTGCGGCGGTCTACTGCTCCCTGCTTGCGCTCCATCAGCCGGCTCAGCTCGGGAGTCGCGGCGCGGCTGGCGACCGGCTGGCGGGCGCGCGGACGGGCGATCCACGCGAGCGCGTGCCGGACGTCGGCCCAATCGATCGCGATGCGCCGGATCGCGATATCGAACAGCAGCAGGAACATCGCCGCAAGGACCAGCGCGCGCACCATGTCCGTCGGCGCGAAGACCGGCGGCCGGTCCGCGGTGAAGACCGCGCCGGCAGGCGGATCCGCGCGGCCCATCCCCGCCTGCGCGAGCTGGTTCATCAGGAAGCGGTTGGACTGCGTGCTCTTGTATTCCGGCGAATAGGGCGTGGACAGGCCCAGGACCGTCGCGCTGTCGTGTCCGTCCGGCTTCTTTTGAAGCACGTTCACAAGGTAGGTGCCGATCTGCGGTGCGTCGAACCAGGTCTCATAGCGGCCCGGCCCGGTCTGCGAGAGCGGCTTCTCTTCGGTAGGCGGCGATTTGATTCCGCCCGTCATCGGCTGCGCGATCCTTCCCTGGAACTGTAGCCTGTTGACGTAGTGGCCCTGCTCGTCCAGAGCGTCGACGATCACGTGCCCGCGCGTTCCGTCCATGACGACCTGCGTACTGTAATCGCTCGGCGCGAACGGCCGCAGCGTCCACCGCACGGCCTGCGCCCAGAATTTTGAGTAGCCGGACCAGCCGAGCCACTGCGCGCCCCACTTCGCACGGTCGTCGGAGGTGAAGGCTACGGACCGCCCCAGTCCGTAGCGCCACCCGGCAAAGATCGGATCCTGCCGGTGCGAGATCAGCGAGGTCTCAGCGGTCGCCTTGATGTTGCTGATGTTGTAGCCGAGCAGGGGCGGCGCCGAGCTCCAGTCGATCCCCTTGAACACCTCGTCGCCCGCGACGGGCACCACGTTGAACGGCTCCTCGATGATCGGCGGCTGGCTGATTGTCTGCTGGTCCTTAAGCAGGAGGCGAGGCAGATCCTGCGGCTTCTCGGCAAGATAGGCCTGCCCGCCGCCCGCGAAGGCGATCGTCTGCATGAACCGGACGTCGGCGGGACTTGTTGCGCCCGTGGTGATCGTGGACACGGTGATGCCCATGTCCCGGACCCTCTTCAGGCTCGCCGCGACGGTGGCCTGGTTGGCCTCGTAGATCGCATCGCCGTCGCCGAGGAAGACGATGTGCTTCACCTTCGCGTCGGTATTGTTCAGGACGCGCGCCGCTTCCAGCAGGAACGGCGTGTAGCTTGGCGGGTCGCCCATATTCTGGAGAGACTGCATCTGGGATTTGAGCGCCTCGCGGTCAGTCACGTGCTGCATCTGAATGCGCCAGGTGCCGCTCGGCGTCGTGTTGTCGCCGAAACCGCCGAAACCGCCGTTGCAGTCGAGCACGCCGACCTGGTCGATCGCCTCCAGCAGGTCCATCGTCGCCTTGGCGGCCTCGATCGACATATTGACTGTAGATTGGATCTCCAGGTCCTCAATCACCAGGGCGACGGCGACCGACGGTATGCGCTTCTGCTTCTTCACCTCCAGCGAGACAGGTAGGGTGTCCTCGATCGGCGTGCCCTTGTAGCCGCCGGCGCCGAAGCTCCCCTCCCCGCCGACCATGCCGAAGCCGACGCCGAAGTCGCGGCAGGAGACCTGGAGCGCCGTCATCTGGGGCAGCGAGAGGTCGCCCGCGCGCACGTTGCTCAGGAACACACTGTCGAACCGCTGGAGGGCCGCCGCGCTGGTCGGCAGCGCGCTGGGCGGCGCGTACTCCACCGTGATGTTCTCGCCAGTGAGCGCGCTGCGCAGGAATCCCGTGAGCGCCGGGCTGTCGGCCACGTAGAGCACCGTCGGCTTGCCCTGCACCCAGACGAACCCTTCGCCGCGGTTGTTCTCCGCGATCGTGTCTTCCGGCGCGTCCAGCGTCGCGCTGTAGCGCGAGAAGCCTGCCTTATCGATGTTCTGCTCGAAGACTACCACATTCTTGCCGGGATGCAGCTCCACGCGCTTCGGCTGCTGCGTCGGCTTGCCATCCTTCTGCAGCGTAACGGTGGCCGTCTGCGCCGTGAGGCTGGAGATGACGACGCGCACCGGGAACGGCTCGCCGATCTTGACGCGCGGGGGCATCACCATCCGATCGACCAGCGCCTCGCGCGTGACGTCACTGTTGACCGTGACGGTATCGAGGACGATGTGTGCCGCGGCGAGCTCGCGAACGCTCTGAAGCGCATTGCCGGCCGTCTGATTGCCGTCGGAGATGAGCACGACACGCTTGCCGGCGTCCTTCGCCGTCGAGTCCAGCTCGATCTTGGCGAAGCGCAGGGCCTTTTCGATATCCGTCGCCGTCACGATGCCGGGATCGCGAAGGCGCGACGCGTCGAACGGCTGGCCCGGGGTGGACTGAGTGTGCGGGTCCTGCGCAAACGTGATGACGCCGACCTTGTCGACCTGCCGGCGCGTCCGGGCAGCGTCGGACATATACTTCTCGATCGCGGCGCGCTGGTCATCCCGCACACTCTTGGACCCGTCGACAACGAACACGACCGCGAGCGCGTCGCCCGGCTGCACGTAGCGGAGGCCGGCGAGAGCGAGGACGAGGAGCGTGATGAGGATCAGTCGCAGCGCCAGCGCAACGCGCTTACGGGCCGTGCTCATGTCCGTAACGGTGCGGCGGTGCAGCCAGTAGAAGTACGGCAGGCCGAGGAGCAGCAGCAGACCAAGCGGCCGCGTGAACTGAAAGTGCTGCGTAAAAAGGGACATGAGAGAGCTCAAGGGGCGGCGTCTCCAGAATGGCCTGCGATATCTCTCAATACGGGCGGCACGACGCCTGCGGTTACACGAAATTGTGTTCCGGGCCACCCGAAGGACGGCCACCGGCACGTCATTCGCTTTGGCGGCGCCAATCTCCTGCGGCGGGTCCCAGCACCTGTTTACGACTGCACTAGCCGCACCGCGCACAATTGCGGAACCAATACCCTGCGTTTCCGTCACACAGGAAGATGAGGCCCCGGCCAGTCTCATCGGGACGTCCCAACCGCCCGGCGCGTGTCCATCTACTGTAGAGCGCCGGGCGGCTTGTGGCCGAGCGCCAGTCCGCAAATCGCACCGATTCTGGTGCTTCCCCTATGGTTGACTCAGCGGTCGGGCTAGTATCATAATAGGAAGATTGGCGGTTCCGGCGGCAATTCGGCCTGCGCGATAGGGTGAGCCTGCTCCGCTGGCGACTGTCGGCGGTTTCCGTGAAAAACAACCGGTCCGAATCCGTAGGTGTTGAGGTTGTCCGACGTGAACCTGTCCCGTGAACAATCCCAAACGCAGACGCAGAGGATCGATCCCAAGCTCATCCTGGCAAACAGGGTGCTTCAGCTGTCCGCCGTCGAGCTGGTGCAGGCCATTGAGGCCGAGCTGCTTGAGAACACGGCGCTGGAGACGATCGAGGACTCCGGCTGTTCGGGCGATTGCCTCGATCCCGCAACGTGCCCCTTCTGCAGCGCCCGCATGGCAGCGGAATCCTCGGAGGAGATACGCCGGAACGAGCTGAGCATCGGCGATTACGGACTGGATTACGATTCGCCCGCCGGCCCGCACGGCGACTCGGACGACGACTACGATCCCGTCGGTAACCTGGAGGCGGAGCTTACGCTGCGCGAGCACCTGATTGGACTGCTCCGCGCCACAGCGCCCGCCGAGGATTTCTTGGTCGGCGAGTACATCATCGACTGCATTAACGATCGCGGCTGGCTCGATGGCACCGTCGAGTCGATTGCGCTGGACCTGGCGGCTCCGGAGGAGCAGGTCGCGCGAATCCTCTCGGTGATCCAGTCGTTCGACCCGCCCGGCGTAGGAGCGCGCAGCCTCCAGGAGTGCCTGCTGCTCCAGTTGCGGTTCCTGGCGAGCGAAGAGACCGATCCCGCGCGGCAGCGTGTCAATACGCTGGCCGAGCGGATGGTCCGCGACCACTTCCCGCTCATCACGGCCAACCGCTTTCCCAAGCTCGGCCGCGCCGTCGGTATCTCCACCGACGAGGCGCGGGCGGTCGTCGCCTACATCGGCACGCGGCTGAACCCGTTCCCCGCCAACCAGTTCCGCCCGCCCTGGACGTATCGGCCCGCAAACGCGCGAAGCGCGATCCGGCCGGATGTGGTCATTCGGCGCACGGATACTGGATTCGAGATCGACGTCATCGGGCTCGATACGCTCAGCCTCAACATCAACCCGACCTACCGTGAAATCTACTCGGAGCTGCAGAGCGGACGCGGCGCCCATTCGCGCGAAACGCGGAAGCACGTGACGGAGCTCGTGGAGCGGGCGGAGCAATTCATCCGGAGTCTGAACCAGAGGAGGCAGACGCTGCGGCGAATCACCCGGACCATCGTCGAGGCGCAGGCAGGCTTCCTCGAGACCGGATCGAGGCAGTTCCTGCAGCCGCTCACGCGAACCCGGATCGCGCGGATGCTGG
>DATGJU010000441.1:0-8265 GCA_035295045.1 Chthonomonadaceae bacterium | reverse complement strand
GTTCACGGTACGCGAAACGCCCTTGACGGTGACGCCGCCGCCGCTTACTTTGGAACGGTTTATATCGGGTCTGGTCGAACCCCTGAAGTACCCTGACTTCTTCTGGGTGCTGGTTACACGAGGCCTCGTCACGCTCGGCATGTGGTGCGTCCAGCCGTTCATTCCCAACTATCTTTCCGACGTCGTAGGTGTTAAGAACGAGGCCGACATGGCCGGCAAGCTTGTCGCGGTCATATTGGCGACGGCGACGGTCACCGGCCTGCTCGGCGGCAGGATCTCGGACGCGATCGGGCGCAAGAGCGTCGTCTACGTTGCGAACACGCTGATCGCCGTCTGCTCGATCGCCTTCGTTTTCAGCCATTCGCTTGCCTACACATTCGTTGTCGGCGCTTTATACGGCATGGGATACGGCGCCTACTACAGCGTCGATTGGGCGCTTGCGTGCGACACATTGCCCAACATGGAGGACGCCGGCAAGGACATGGGGATCTGGCACATCTCGATGGTCCTGCCTCAAACCCTCGCGCCCTTTGTCACGGGCGCGGTTCTGGCGCACATCGGCCATAGCACCCTGGTAGACGGCACGCGCCACTACGCGCTGGACGGCTACCGCGTCGCGTTCACCATGGCCGCGGTCTTCCTCATGCTGGGCGCGCTCTTCCTGCGCAACGTGCGGGACCGCCGCGAGCGCGAGCTGGCGGCCCAGGCGAAGCGCGAGATCGTGCCGGCCGAAACCGCGTAAGCTCGCCGGTGTCCCGGCCGGACGCCTTGATTGGTAGCGCCCGAGCTCGTTAGGGTGCGCGGATGCACCGCTTAGGGCATAGACCAGCCGCCTGAGCTTCGGAATAGACCTGGAGGCTAGATGGAGTACACGACGCTCGGCCGAACCGGCCTGAACGTGAGCCGAATGGGCCTGGGCTGCGGCGGACCGAGCCGGCTCGGCATGCAGACCGGCCGCACCGCGGCCGACGCGGAGACCGTGGTCCGCGAGGCGCTGGCGCTGGGCGTCAACTTCATCGATTCCGCGGAAGCGTACGGCACCGAGGAGATCGTCGGCCGCGCGATAGCCGGGACGCCGCGCGACCAGGTGATCCTGTCGACGAAGGCGGGTGTCAAGCGGGACGACCGACAGTCGACGGCGGCGGAGTATCGCGGTCGCGTCGAGGCCTGTCTCCGGCGCCTGGGAACGGATTACATCGATGTGTTCCACGTTCACGGCGTGGCGGTGGCCGACTACGCCTACGCGCGCGACGAGCTCGCGCCCGTACTCGCCGCCATGCGACAGGAGGGCAGAGTCCGGTTCATCGGCATCACGGAGACCTTTGGCTGGGATCCCAGCCACGCGATGCTGCAGCAGGCCATCCACGACCCGGTTTGGGACGTGATGATGGTGGGTTTCAACGTGCTGAACCAGTCGGCGAGGGAGCGCGTGCTGGCGAGCACGCAACGCCAGGACGTCGGCACGCTGTGCATGTTCGCGGTCCGACGGGCGCTGACCCGACCGGAGGTGCTCCGCGAGCAGGTGCTGGAGCTGATCGGGAAGGGACTTGTGGACGCAGCGGGCCTCGATCCTGACGACCCGCTGGGCTTCGTCGTCACGGAGGGCGGCGCCGAAAGCGTTACCGACGCCGCGTACCGCTTCTGCCGCTGGGAGCCGGGCCTCGACGTGATCCTTTCCGGCACCAGCAGCGTCGAGCATCTCCGCGAGAACGCGGCTTCGCTGGCGCGCGGCCCGCTGCCGGAATCGGTCGCGCAGCGGCTTCGCGACCTGTTCGCCAGGGTCGATTCGGTGTCGGGAAACTGATCGCCTCCGCGAACTACGCTATGGACGACAGCCACCACCTACAAGCGGCTTCGATCGCGCCGGAGCTGACCGGCGGCATGGCCGAGTCGAGCGCCATGCCGCAGACGTCAGGACGCGGCTTGTTGCAGCCTGTTCGCACGACGCCCGGCTGCGCGGCTCCGGCGCGGCTCGCCCCGGCCCGACCGGGCTTCGCCGGCGCGCGCGCCCGGCTTGCCGGCCTCGCCGCGGTGACGTCCTTCGCGCTCCTCAGCATCGTCGGCTGGCACGCGGGTTCCGCTGGCGCCGCATACCCGCATGTGGGGTCACGCGCCGTTCGCCCGAGCGCCGGCCGCGAATCGCGCGTACCAAACGACCCGCAGGCTGGCACGGGTAACGTCGGTGTACTCTGTACGGCATCCATGGATGAACGGCGCAGGATCCCGGCGACTCCGTTGAACCGGGCTGATCCAGCCGGGCGGTCGGAGCGGTCCTACAGACGGCACGGGCTCATTGCTGCCAGCGGATTCATTTCGTCGCCTGGCATCCATGCTCGGCCGGCGTCGCGCTCCGCTCACGTTTGTCCCGCTCTCGCTCCGGCGCGGTCCTTCTTAATGGACACCGTGGACCAGGTGGACGGACGGCCGCTCACCCCATCACCCGCTCACCCGCTTACCCCCTCACAAACCTGGGCCTTCGCACCCTTGCGCTCACCGGCGCCGCCAGTTGTGAAGGGCGCCGCCTGGGTTCGGACGCCGATCGACCGGTTCGTGCTCGCGGGACTGGAGCGTGCGGGGATGCGGCCTTCGCCGGAGGCCGATCGCCGGACGCTCATCCGCCGCGTCACCTACGACCTGACCGGCCTGCCGCCGACGCCCGGCGAGATCGCGAGTTTCCTCGCCGACCGCAGCCCGCGCGCCTACGAGAAGGTGGTCGATCGGCTGCTTGCCTCCCCGCGCTACGGCGAGCGGTGGGCGCGACACTGGCTGGACGTGGCGCACTACGGCGATACGCAGGGTTACGACAAGGACAAGCGGCGCGACCACGCCTGGCCCTACCGCGATTACGTGATCCGCGCGCTCAACGAGGACCGGCCGTACCCCCGGTTCATCGAGGAGCAGGTGGCAGGCGACGTGCTCTTCCCTGGCTCGCCGGACGGCGTCGTCGCGACCGGCTTCCTGGCCGCGGGGCCCTGGGACTTCGTCGGCAACGTCGAGCTGGCGGAGGGCACGGTCGAAAAAGAGAAGACGCGTCTGCTGGACCGGGACGACACGGTCGCCAATGTAATCGGAACCTTCGACAGCGTCACCATCCACTGCGCCCGCTGCCACGATCACAAATTCGATCCGATCCCGCAGCGCGACTACTACAATCTCCAGGCCGTGTTTGCCGGCGTCGAGCGCGGCGACCGGCCGTTTGGCGACCCCGCCGCCGTGGCGGCGCGCGCCGCGGTGGACTCACGCGAAGCCGAGCTGCGGCGGTACCGCGCGGCGCTCATGGCGAAGGTCGCAGCGCTCACAAGCCCGGAGATCGGCCGCCTCGACAGCCGGATCGGGACACTGAGGGCCGAGCGCGACGCGCTGCCGACCGCTGCCGCCGATCCGAGTCCGTCCAACGGATACCACAGCGGAATCGAGTCGCGGCCGGACGTGGAGAAGTGGGTCCAGGTCGATCTCGGCCGTGCGGTCCCGATCGAGCGGATCGTGCTGGCGCCCGCGCGCCCGACCGATTTCGCCGACACGCCCGGCTTCGGCTTCCCGGTCCGCTACCGCGTGGCCGTTTCGGACGATCCGTCGTTCGCTCGGTCTGAGGTCGTGTTGGACCGGACTGCGGTGGATGCGCCGAACCCCGGCGACGCGCCGGTCATCGGCGATGCCGGCGGCCGGCGCGCCCGTTACGTCCGCGTGACCGCCCTCAAGCTCTGGCCGCGCACGAACGACTTCGTCTTCGCGCTGGCCGAGCTTCAGGTCGAATCGCAGGGCAGGAACGCGGCGGCCGGCGCGGCCGTCACGGCGCTCGACTCCATCGAGCAGGGTCGGTGGTCCACCCGGTACCTGGTGGACGACTTCGACAGCCGCGTCCGAATCGCGGCATTCGCGGATCCAGCGGTTGGCGCGGCGATGCGCAGGCGGCGCGTCCTCGAGGGCGAGATCGCGCGCGCCGAGGCCGCGCGGACCGCGGCGCACGACGCCCTGATCGATTCCGCAACGGCCGCGGCTCTCCGGGAGGCCGATGCCGGACTGGCGGACGTGGCGGCGCGGCGCGCCAGGCTTGCGCAGCTGGACCAGGTGTTCGCCGTCATCTCCCGCGCGCCGCGCCCGATCCATCTGCTGGCCCGCGGCGACGTCGAGAAGCCGGGCGCGCCGTCGGAGCCGGGAGCGCTCTCGTGCGTGGCCGGCCTGCCCGCCCGCTTCGACCTGCCGCCGTCCGCCGGGGAGGGCGAGCGCCGGGCCGCGCTGGCCCGCTGGATCGCATCGCCGAGCAATCCGCTCACCTGGCGCTCGATCGTCAACCGCGTCTGGGCGTACCACTTCGGCCGTGGCATCGTGGACACGCCCAACGACTTTGGCCGAAACGGCGGGCGGCCGACTCACCCGGAGCTGCTCGACTGGCTCGCGACCGATTTCCGCGCGGCGCCCTCGCTAAAGCGACTGCACCGCTTGATCGTACTGAGCGCGGCCTATCGCCAATCCTCCGCCGACAATCCTGATTTCGCGCGCCACGATGGCGACAACCGCCTGCTCTGGCGCATGAACCGGCGGCGGCTCGACGCCGAAGAGGTCCGGGACTCGGTGCTGGCCGTAAGCGGCGCGCTCGACCTCAAGATGGGCGGCCCCGGCTTCGAGTTGTTCCGCTTCAAGGACGATCATTCGCCGGTGTACGACTACGGAGCGCCGGGCATTGCCGACCGGCCGGAGACCTGGCGGCGCGCGATCTACGCGTTCACTGTCCGCAGCGTGCCGAATCCATTCATCGAGTGCCTCGACGGCGCCGACCCCAACCTGGCCACTCCTGTCCGCTCCACGACGGTGACGGCGCTCCAGGCGCTCGCGCTGCTAAACGACCCGTTCATCCTGCGCCAGTCCGAAACCTTCGCGGGGCGACTTGCGCGCGAGCAGCGCGACCCGGCCGCTCAGATCGGCGCGGCCTACGCCTACGCCTTCGGCCGCGCGCCGTCGCCTGCCGAGCGGTCCGACCTTGCCGCATTTGCCGCGCGGCACGGCGTCCCGGCCGCCTGCCGCCTGCTCTACAACGCCAACGAGTTCCTGTTCGTCGACTGACGGTCAGGTGGGCGGTATTATACGTGTACTACACGTATAGCAGGGTCCAGTGAGGTCAATCCGTGCAAAGGAAACTTACAATCACCGTTGACGAGGAGGTCTACACCGGCCTCCAAACCGTGGTGGGCCGCCGCAAGATCAGCAAATTCATCGAGTCGATCGTTCGACCTCACGTCGTTCGCGAAAACCTGGAGGCAGGGTACCGCGCCATGGCTGCGGACGAGGCGCGCGAGACAGAGGCGCTCGAATGGGCTGAAGCAACGGTTTCGGATGTAGCTGACGTATCGCGGTGAGGTCTGGTGGGTCCGATTTGGACCCGGAGTGGGCGGGGAGATCCAAAAGGAGCGGCCCGCGGTCATCGTCAGCAACGACGCCGCGAACCGGACGCTCAACCGGGTGCAGGTCGTTCCGATTTCGAGCAATGTGAACCGGCGCTACCCGGGTGAAGCCCGCGTGACGTTATATGGCCAATCGCGTAAGGCAATGGCCGACCAGCTTACTACGGTGAGCAAGGAGCGCCTGTCAAACGAGAGGGGCATCCTCAGTCTGGCCGACATGGAACAGGTGGACCGCGCGATCGCTACTCAGCTCGGCCTGCGATAACAGGGGGCTAGGTCTAACGAAACCTCGCCGCGCTGGCGACTGTCCGTAGAAGTGAGCGGCAAGTGTGACCGCTATGCCTCATCTATCTCCAGGAGCCTCGATGGTGCGAACCCTTTTCCTTGCAGGCTTCGCCGGCGCCGCTGTCCTTACACTGTCCGCGATTGCCCGTGCCGATAAGCTCGACGACTTCGTCAATTCGCAGCTTCCCGCGCGGCACGCTCCGGGCGTCGCCGTCGGCATTGTCCGCGACGGCAAGCTTGTGACGGCGCGCGGCTACGGCCTGGCCAATGTCGAGAACCACGTGCCGGTCACGCCGGACACAGTTTTCGAGATCGGCTCGATGACCAAGCAGTTCACCGCGGCGCTGGTGCTGATGCAGGTCGAAGAGGGTAAGATCGGCCTGGACGACAAGATCGACAAGTACCTGCCGGACACGCCTGCCGCCTGGAGAGAGATCACCGTTCGGAACCTGCTCACGCACACCTCCGGAATCAAGGGATACACTGAGGTGGCGCCGAGCTTCCTGGCGCTTGCCCGCGAGCCGCATACCCAGCAGGAGATTGTAAAGATGGTCTCCGGCCTGCCGCTGGCGTTCGCGCCCGGCCAGAAGTGGGCCTACAGCAACACCGGCTACTACCTGCTCGGCATGATCCTGGAGAAGGTAGCGGGCAAGCCCTACATGGAGCTGCTCGGCGAGCGCATCCTGAAGCCGCTGGCCATGACGAACACGCGGGACGGCGCTCCGGAGGCGATTATTCGCAACCGCGCGAGCGGCTATCTCTGGGACGGCAAGCTGCAGAACGCGCCCTGGCTCCAGCCGACCGCCGCGTTTGCCGCCGGCTGCCTGGTCTCGACCGTCGGCGATCTGGCGAAGTGGGATGCCGCACTCGCCACGGACCGGCTGCTCAAGCCCTCGTCCCGCGACATGATGTGGACGCCGGTCAAGCTAAAGGGAGGCGGCGAGTTCGGGTATGGCTTCGGCTGGGCGATCGGAAGCGCGGGCGGCCACAAACTGATCGAGCATGGCGGAGGCACGGCCGGCTTTTCGACCGACATCGCCCGCTATCCCGGCGAGAAGATCACGGTCATCGTTCTCACGAACTGCCAGGCGGGCGCCGCGGAACAGATCGCGCGGGGAGTCGCCGCCCTGCAGCCGGAGCTAAAGCCAGCTCCGGTCAAGCCGGCCGAGGACCGGGATCTCGCGCTCACGGCAAAGCACCGCGCGCTCGCCGAGAGCGCGGCCGACGCGAAGATGGATCCATCGCTCTTCACCGACGCCGCCAGAAAAGTGATCTTCCCGGATCATGCCGCGCAGGCGGCGCAGGCCTTGAAAGCCCTGGGCAAGATGAAGTCGTTCAGCCTGAAGAGCGACGAGAAGCAGGGGCAGAGCCGCATCCGCCGGTACCGCGCCGAATACGACGGCGTCACGGTCCTCTACACGATCATCGTGAGCGAGGACGGCAAGGTCGCCGGCATGAACATCGGCCAGGACGCGGATTAGGCGCTAACCACGGCCGGCGCTGGCTGCAGCGCATGCGCGGGAGGCGAGCGCCTGACGCCCGTCGGGAGGCCGAATCGACTGCGCGAGCGCATGTCGGGCATCGGCCGCATCCAGCGCCGCGCAGAGACGCGTTAGCCGCTTTGGTCCAGCCGCGACGCCGATGCCCGGTCCAGAAGGAGCGTCGCCGCCGGATGCCGCTGCAGGATCGAGGCCGGGACGAGCGGCGTCACTGGCCCTTCGACCGTGGCGCGCACCGCCTCCGCCTTGCGCTCCTCCGGCGCGGTACACAGGATCGCCTGGGACTTCATGATCTGCCGGACGGTCATCGAAATCGCCTGCTTCGGCACGTCCTCGAGGGTGGGAAACCAGCCCTCGCCGAACTGCTGCCGGCGGCACGCCTCATCCAGGTTCACCACGATATAGGCCGTCTCCGTCTCGAAGTCGGCCGGCGGGTCGTTGAAGGCAAGGTGGCCGTTCTCGCCGATCCCGACAAACGCGACGCGGATAATCTCGCCGCGGATCAGCGCGTTGAGCCGGTCGCACTCCCGCTCCACGTCGCCTTCGCCGTCGATCTCGTGGAAGGCTCGCGGCGGCGCAGGCAGCCTGCCGATAAAGCGCTCCCGCAGGTACCGCCGGAACGACGCCGGATGCGATACCGGCAGGCCGACATACTCATCCAGGTGGAACACCGAAACGCGGCCCCAGTCGATCCCCGGCGCCGCCGCCAGAGCCTCCAGCACCTCGAACTGAGACGCTCCCGTCGCCACGATGATCGACACGGAGCCACCGCCGGCCAGCGCCCCGCGCAGAAGCTCCGCACCGGCCCCCGCAGCCGCCCTGCCCGCCTCCGCCTTCGTCTCGAAAACCTTGACTTCCACGCTCGGTGCTCCTTTGCGTCGCCCAACCTTCCTAATGACCTTGCCTAATGATCTTGATTTCCTTCGCCAATCCGGGGAATCCTCCGACGAAGCAGCGCAAACCGGCGTTAAGTTTCGAGCTCGCCGGCGCCCGTTAGCGCGAACTGCCTCTCCGCATCGAAGTCCGAAGCCAGTCTCCGAGCCTCAGCCTCCGGCTCCGCGCCGGCAGCAGCGATGCGCCAG
>DATGJU010000440.1:0-5820 GCA_035295045.1 Chthonomonadaceae bacterium | reverse complement strand
CCATCCGCGAGAACCTCGGCCGGGAACGCCGCCGCGCCGCCGCGGCGCGCGACGGCCAGTCCTGGGGGGCCGCGCTGCCGGACTTCGTCACCCCGGAATTCGTGCGCGCCGAAGTCGCCGCGGGCCGCGCGATCATCCCGGCCAACATCAATCACCCGGAGTCGGAGCCGATGATCATCGGCCGCAATTTCCTGGTGAAGATCAATGCCAACATCGGCAACTCCGCGGTCACCTCGTCCACCGCCGAGGAGGTGGACAAGATGGTCTGGGCCATCCGTTGGGGTGCGGACACGGTGATGGACCTCTCCACCGGACGCAACATCCACACCATCCGGGAGTGGATCCTGCGCAACTCCCCCGTGCCGATCGGCACCGTGCCGATCTACCAGGCGCTCGAGAAGGTGGGCGGCATCGCCGAGGATCTCACCTGGGAGGTCTTCCGCGACACTTTGATCGAGCAGGCGGAGCAGGGCGTCGACTACTTCACGGTCCATGCCGGCGTATTGCTGCGCTACGTCCCGATGACGGCCGAGCGCGTGACCGGCATCGTCTCCCGCGGCGGCTCGATCATGGCGAAGTGGTGCCTTGCGCACCATAAGGAGAGCTTCCTCTACACGCGCTTCCACGAGATTTGCGAGATCATGGCCGCCTACGACGTCTCGTTCTCGCTGGGCGACGGGCTCAGGCCCGGCTGCCTGGCGGACGCGAACGACGAGGCGCAGTTCGCCGAGCTGAAGACGCAGGGCGAACTGACGCACATCGCGTGGGAGCACGGCTGCCAGGTGATGAACGAGGGGCCGGGCCACGTACCGATGCACCTGATCAAAGAGAACATGGAGAAGCAGCTCGAGTGGTGCGGCGAGGCGCCATTCTACACGCTCGGCCCGCTGACGACCGACATTGCGCCCGGCTACGACCACATCACGTCGGCCATCGGCGCGGCGATGATCGGCTGGTACGGCACCGCGATGCTCTGCTACGTGACGCCGAAGGAGCACCTCGGGCTGCCGAACAAGAAGGACGTGAAGGACGGCGTCATCGCGTACAAGATTGCGGCCCACGCCGCCGATTTGGCGAAGGGCCACCCCGGCGCGCAGGCGTGGGACAACGCAATCAGCAAGGCACGATTCGAGTTCCGGTGGGAGGACCAGTTCAACCTGGCGCTGGACCCGCAGACCGCGCGCGAGTTCCACGACGAGACTCTGCCGCAGGAGGGCGCGAAGGTGGCGCACTTCTGCTCCATGTGCGGCCCGCACTTCTGCTCAATGAAGATTACGCAGGACGTGCGCGACTACGCCGCCAAGAAAAAGCTGGAGGCCGGCCACGCGGTCGTCGCCGGCATGGAAGAGAAGGCGCAGGAGTTCCGCGAGCGCGGCGGCGAGATATACGTAAAGTAGGGCGGAGTTCAGACGGAGGCGCCCAAAATGGCAATGGCAACCCGAGAGCTGACGTACGAGGACTACCTGTGCGGGCCGGAGGAGATGCGGCGATACGACATCCTGGACGGAGCGCAGATCTATATGCCTAATCCGACCGTGCTCCACCAGATCGTACAGGGAGCGATTTTTATGGCGTGGATTGCGTGGCACAGGGTCGCCGGTCCTGGCCATGTTCTCATGGCTCCGTGCGACGTTCTCATCCGCCGCGCACCGTTGCGCACGAGGCAGCCCGACGTACTTTTCATCTCGGCGGAACGTTTCGGAGAACGACGACTTGACGATCCATCGCCGCTTGATCCTGCTCCAGAGCTTGTGGTGGAGATTCTATCGCCAAGCGATCGGCGGAGCGTGATCGCGGCAAAGCTCGCCGACTACCGCAGCGTCGGGGTGCTGGAATGTTGGGTGGTTAGCCCGGGTGAGCGGACTGTGGAGGTTCTTCGGCTTACCGCCGACACAATCGAGGCTGCGGAACTGTATAACGAGGGCAGTCAGGCTCGATCGCATCTCTATCCGGAGCTAATCGTTCCCGTCTCGACGATCTTCGCGAGCCTCTGAGAGAACGTGGTTTCACGTCTCCGGAGCGGAGCCAATGGGGAAATCAGGAGTAAGCATGACATTACTTCAGCCCGGCGATGCGCAGTCGCTGGATCCGCCGCTCACGATCGGCGGTAAGACCTTCCGCTCGCGGCTGATGCTGGGAACGGGCAAGTACCGGAGCACTGAGGAGATGAACGCCGCGCTGGAGGCGTCCGGCTGCGAGATCGTCACGGTTGCGCTTCGCCGCATCGACCTCAACGCCCCAAAGCGATCGATCCTGGACGAGATCGACTGGCGGCGCTACCAGATCCTGCCGAACACTGCCGGCGCGCGCACCGCCGACGAGGCAATCCGGACGGCGCGGCTCGCGAGGGCGATGGGACTTAGCGACTGGATCAAGGTCGAGGTGATCCCTGATCCGAAGTATCTCCTGCCAGACCCTGTCGGCACATTCGAGGCGTGCCGCGCCCTCGTGGACGAAGGTTTCATCGTGCTGCCCTACATCCACGCCGATCCGGCGCTCGCGCTCCGGCTCCAGGAGATTGGGACTGCGACCGTGATGCCGCTCGCCTCTCCGATCGGAAGCGGGCAGGGAATCCGCGTGGCCGAGAGCATACGGATCATTGTCGAGCAGGCAACCGTGCCGGTTATTGTGGACGCGGGTATCGGCACCGCAAGCGAGGCCGCGCAGGCGATGGAGCTTGGCGCCGCTGCCTGCCTGATCAACACCGCGATCGCCCGCGCCGGGGACCCGGCGCTCATGGCAGGCGCGATGCGGGCGGCGATCGATGCGGGCCGGATGGCCTACCGCGCCGGCCGGATGCCGGTGCTGCCCTACGCCTCCGCCAGCAGCCCGATCGAGGGCGCCGTTCGCTAGAGGGCCGGTATCGTGACAACTCCGGCGCTGCCATACCCGTGCCTCATGCTCGTCACGCGGCCTATGGAGCGAGACAGGCTTATCGCGATTGTGCGCGAGGCGGTGTCCGGCGGGGTCAATGCGGTGCAGCTGCGCGACAAGAGCGCCTCGCACCGGGACCTGGTTGATACCAGCCTTGCGCTCCAGGCGGCAATGAGTGGCTGCCTCCTCGCGGTAAATGGGTGTCCGGCCGCGGCGGCCGAAGTCCCCGGCGCGCACGTTCATTTAGGAGCCGGTCACGAAATCGAGGTCGCGCGGAGGGTGGCGGGCGCGGACCGGCTGATCGGTCGCTCGGTCCACTCGGCGCAGGAAGCGGTGCTTTACGCGGGTAGCGGCGCGGACTACCTCGTCTTGGGAACGATCTTCGCGTCGCGCAGTCACGAAGGAAGACCGGCCGCAGGGCCGAACCTCATCCGCGATTCACATGCGGCTCTGTGTCGAGAGTGCCGCGCGCCGGATGGCTCCGGGCCCAATCAGGCGAGAGAGCATGCCGCCGACATTCCGCTCATTGCGATCGGAGGCATCACGCCCGACAATCTGACGCAGTGCATCGAAGCCGGAGCGTCCGGAGTCGCCGTAGTCAGCGGGATTCTTAACGCCGTGGATCCCGGTCGAGCGGCGCGGGCCTATTGGGCGCGTCTTATCGGGGCCACGCAAGCGCCGGAGACAGCAACATGACTCTGAACGTGAACGGCGAAACGCGGGAGCAGGATGGGTCGATCACGATCGCCGGGTTCCTGGCGTCGCTGGGGCTGAACGCAACGATGGTTGTCGTGGAGCGCAATAGGCTTATCGTGCCGCGCAGCGAATTCGAGCGAGTCGAGCTTGCCGACGGCGACGAGCTGGAGATCGTGCAGATGATGGCGGGAGGCTAGGGTATGCCTGGCGGCTCGGACGTCGTTGTCGTCGGCGGCGGCATCATCGGCCTTTCGGTGGCGTGGGCGCTCGCCAAGGAGGGCGCGACTGTCACCGTCCTGGAGGCCGGACAGATCGGCGGACAGGCGACCGGAGCTGCCGCGGGCATGCTTGCGCCCCTTGCCGAGGCGCATGAGCCGGGTCCGTTCCTCTCCCTGGCGCTCGAAAGCCTCAAGATGTACACGCCCTTCGCGGCAGAGCTGCACGAGGAGAGCGGCGTCGATCCGGAGCTGATCGGCCCGGGCCTTCTGCGGATCGCCGCCGCGGACGAGGACGCCTACCAGCTCGGCCAGGACTGGGAGTGGCAGCAGCGTCTCGGGCTTGAGCTGGACCTCCTTACGGCCAAGGAGGCCCGGCTGCTCGAGCCGGCTCTTGCGCTGGACGTGCGGCTGGCGGTCCGTTCGCCCGAGGAGCGAAACGTCGAGCCGCGGCGCCTGGTCCGTGCACTGGCGCTCGCCTGCGCGCGCCGAGGCGTCCGGATTGCGGAGGGGGAGCCGGTGATCGACTTCGAGGGCGAGGGCGCGCGGATTGTGGCGGCGCTAACGCCTGGCGGGCCTGTTTTCGGTGACGGCATCGTGGTCGCAGGCGGAGCGTGGTCCGATCTGCTGGCCCGGCGCCTGGAAGTCAAGCTCCCGGTCACTCCCGTCCGCGGCCAGATCCTCTCTCTCGCCTGTCTTCCGCCGCCGATCCGCCACACGGTATACGGAGCGACGGGCTACCTCGTGCCCAAGAGCGACGGCAGGGTCATCGTCGGGGCGACAGAGGATGAGGCGGGCTTCGACGCGCGCCCGACGGCCGGCGGGATCGGCCGCCTGCTCGCCATAGCGCCCACGATCGTGCCCGCGCTGGAGGGGGCGGTGTTCGATAGCGCGTGGGCCGGGCTGCGGCCCGCGACCCCGGACGGCCTGCCCATTCTGGGCCGGCTGGGGCGCTGGGCGAATGTGTTTGCCGCGTGCGGCCACTTCCGCAACGGAATCCTGCTTACGCCAATTACTGCCGAAATCGTTGCGACGGAGGTGCTCGGCTCGAAGCCGCATCCGCTTTCAGAGGCGTTCCGGCCGGACCGGTTCGAGCGGGCGGCGGAGATTGCGTGATCTTACTGAACCTGCCGCTTCGCTAGAGACACAGAGGCACTGAGGAAACCTGATTGCGTGAGCAGGTGACCGGAAGTCCGCTTGGTCGGCGACGGGGCGACGGAACGATGGGGTGATAGGGTGAAACCGACCCATGGCCCCTGGCCCCCGACCCCGACTTGATGAGGAGATGGGTTGACGGAAAAGCGGCCGTGTGTTCTGACGATTGCGGGGTCGGATCCTTCCGGCGGGGCGGGGTTCCAGGCCGACCTGCGCGTCTTTGAGGCGCTCGGCGTTACCGGACTGTCGGCGATAACGGCGCTGACGGTCCAGAATAGCCATGGCGTCCGGGCGGTGCATCCCGTACCCCCACGCGTCCTGGCCGACCAACTTCGCTGCCTCTTCGAAGACTTCCCCGTTCACGCGGTCAAGATCGGAATGCTGGCCGGCGCCGAGCAGGTTCGGGCGTTGGCCGCCGTCCTGCGTGACTTCCGCCCTCCCAACATCGTGCTCGACCCGGTGCTCGCCTCAACCGCCGGCGTGCCGCTCCTGGACGATGAAGGACGGCAGGCACTTCTGACCGAGCTCCTGTCGTACTGCGACCTTGTAACTCCAAACAGACATGAGATCGGGCTTCTTGGAGATCTTGCCAGGGATCTGACGTCCGTTCCCGCGGAGGATCTCGTAGCAAGACAGGACGTCGGCGAGCAGGGCGCCCAATTGAACGGCGAGCGCGCTGCCAGCCGCGAGGTGAATGCAGAGCTAATGGGGGCCGTGGGGCGAAGACGGGACGGACCAGCGTATCGGCTGATCGGCCTCGGCGCGCGGGCAATTCTGGTGAAGGGCGGCCACCTTCCGGGCGCTCCCGTGGACCTGCTGCTCCGGGGCGATCCAACGTCGCCCGGCGAAGCGCATGAATTCGGCAAAGTCCTCGGGGGTC
>DATGJU010000439.1:0-6743 GCA_035295045.1 Chthonomonadaceae bacterium | reverse complement strand
CAGGTCGTAGTAGGCCGCCGGAAAGACGCGCAGAGAATACCAGCTCGTGCCAACCACGGTGGTGGTGCCGTCGCCGTTGTTGTGGAGATCGAACCGGCCACGGTCGAGGTTGAAATGGCCCACGGCCTCGGGGTGGTCGGGCTGCTTGACCACGTCGAATGCCAGCGTGCGAGCCGGATCGATCTCGGTGATGCGCTCTTCCGCCGCGACGCCGCCCGTGAATGCGCAGGTGCGGCGCGCGCCCACGGCGGGCACGGGCGCCGTGGATTGGATCGGCGCCGGCAGTCCCATCCGCCAGAGCCAGTAGTCGGCGGGCCGCGGATTGGCGGGATAGCCGACAATGTAGCGCCACACCACGTCCGGTCGCGCGTGAATGACGATCGTGTCGGCCTCGGTGGCGCGGAACTGGTGCGGAGAGAGGGCGTCCCCGGCGATCAGCAGGAGCAGGATCGGAACGACCGACACTTCCAGACGACCGTTGCGATGACGATATACGTGGTACGCAATATGAACGCCGAGCGCATGGAAGAGGAGGACGAGCGGCGAGGCCATAATGAGGCAGATCACGCCTTCGCGAAGTATCGTGGTCGACAGCGCGGTGGCGAACACGAGGCTCAATAACGTGACGCCGATCTTGTGGCTCTGGCGCATATCCAGCGGCGATCGGATCCATTCTAAAATGAATCCCATGAGGATCGGTACGAGCGTGAATGTCGACATAATGTAGATGCCGGCGATACCGGTGGTTTCGTGCGCAAAGGGCAGTGCGGACGTGAACCGCATTACGACTGAGACCACGAGAATGATTGCCAGCGCCGCGTAGTTTGCGGCGATAATCCCAAGCGCGATCCTCTGGCTGCGTGACATCGGTGTTCCTCCTCCGAAGATAGCTCCTGAACAGATACCCGGATATGAGTCGCCGGACATCCGCGGTTCAAGAATTGAACGCGTTCAATTCAATTGTGACAGAGGATTAGAGCGAAGTCAAGTATAAATTGAACTTGTTCAAAAATCATAGGAGACGTTCATGAGACGAGGCGCCATACAGAAAAGCGAGGCGACAAGGGAGCGGATCTATGCGTCAGCGCTCGAGTTGTTCGCCGAAAAGGGATTTGCCGCCGCGACCATGCGGGAGATAGCCGGCCGCGCCGGATGCTCGCTCGGGCTGGCCTACCACTACTTTCCGTCCAAGGACGGCATCGCGCTCGCCCTGTATGAGCGGCTGCTGGACGAGTTTGTGGCCGCGGCTGCGGAGATATCGCCCGGGCCGGTAGCCGCGCGATGGAGCGCCGCGATGAGCGCGGATCTTGCGCGGATGGCGCCGCACCGCGCCGCGCTGGTGGGCCTGATCTCCGCGGGACTTGCGCCGGGCAGTCCCACGCAGGTCCTCGGCGCGGAGGCGGCCCCGATCCGCCGCCGAATGATCGCTGCCTTCACCGCCGTGGTCTCCGGCGCCCGTGACGTGCCGCGAGCGATCGCCGCTGGGGACCTGGCGGTACTGTTGTATGCGCTGCACCTTCTGATTATCTTCTTCTGGCTCCAGGATCCGTCGCCGGGCCAGCGAACAACCGTGGCGCTCGTGGATTTCGGGCGCGAAAACCTGCGCCGGCTCGGCCTGGCCGCCCGCCTTCCCGGCTTCGCCGGCGCGGTCCGGCGGCTGGCGTCGCTGCTGGGTCCCGTTCTTGCCGGTGAGGCCACGTCCGTCGAGTCGCAGCCCTGAGCGCGGCGGAGGGAAAACGACTGTCGCCGTCCAATAGCACATCAATCCTGGATGCGAGGGCAGCTACTGTTGACCATCGGAATGACCGGCCGCAACGAGGCGGCGGGCGCGCGAGCGCAGTACGAGGCGGACGGCTTTTACCTGGCGCAGTGGCCGCTCTTCCCTGCGGAGCTGGTGGAGCGCGCGGCAGCCGGGCTGGAAGCGGTGCGCGCCGGCGAATACGACACCGGCCGCGCTCCGCAGCCTTCGCCCTGGAAGCCGGGTGACGATCCCAACACGCTGTGCAAGATAGAGCAGCCGCAGTTCGCCAGCCGCGCGCTCCGGGATCTGCTGCGCTGTCCGGCGCTGGGCGAGATGGCCGCCGCCCTTACCGGCGCGCGGCGCGTGCAGGCATGGTGGGTTCAGGGCCTCGTCAAGCCGTCGCTGCCCCGTGGAGTATCCGGCGGCACAAACGTCGGCTGGCACCAGGATCGACACTACTGGAACATATGGGACGAGGGGAGCGAGCTCTTCACCGCGTGGATCGCGCTCTCGGACGTGCGCGAGGAGAGTGGCGCGATGCGTTTCGTGCCAGGCTCGCACCGCTGGGGCCTGATGCCGCACAACGACTTTTTCGCCCAGGAGCTGGCAGCGCAGAGAGAGGCGATGCGCGCTCCGAACGGCGCCGAGTGGCGCGAGACGGCCGCGGTGCTGCCGCCAGGCGGCGTCAGCTTCCACGACGACTTTACGCTGCACGCCAGCGGCCCGAACGTCTCCGACGCGCCGCGGCGAAGTCTGGCGGTGCATCTGCGCACCGAGCGCTCGCGTCCCGTCGGCGATGCGCGGACCGGGCTCACGCAATTCATCGACGACCTCGACCTCTGTCCCGTCATCTACGGCGTTTAGGCCGTACAATGAGTCATGGACGCCTACGATAGCGCACCGCTGGAACCCGTAATCTCCGAGAAGGCCGTCCCGATTCCCCGGGCGCCGCGGGCATCGCGCTGGTCCGGCTGGCTGATCGGCGCGGTCCTTGGCGTGCTTGCCAGCCTGTGGGCCTTTCCCTCCGTCCGATACACGCTTCTGGCGCAGCTCGAGTTCGCCCTGGCGGAGGACAGCGTGCCGTGGCTCTCCAGCCTGGACGCGGATCGCTCTGCCCGCGAAGTGCCGCTGCTCGACCAGGTGGCCGCGCGCAATTCCGACGACTACCTGCTGCAGGTCGGCCGCGCGACGGCGTTCGCCTCAGCGCGGATTCGGCATGAGCCGGTCCGTGGTCGGCGGCGCGCGCCGCGCCAGTACGACGACCACACGCTGGGCCGGCTCGGCGAAGTGACGCGGCTCTATCCCACCCTGGCCGGCTCCTACGCGCACCTGGCGCGCTACCTGATGGCGGATCGCGTGCGCATCCGCCGGCCGGAGCTCAGCGCGCAGCGCGCAGCCGCCGAGGCGGGCGCGACAGGCCCCGATATCGGCGCTCCGGCGGCGCACGACGTCGAGATCATGCTGTGGGCGCTGAACACCGGCGAGAAGCTCGACGGGGACAACGCCTTCTGGCCGGCAATGCTCGCAACCACCTTCTTTGCCGCCGGCGAGGACAAGAAGGCGCTCGACGCCCTGGCCCGGGCATCGCGCAAGGCCCGCTGGGACGCCTATATCTATGAGGAGGTGCTGGGCCAGTGGCGCCTCTACTCGGCGGCATACGGGGACCACGGCGCGATGCAGCAGATCGGCCCGCTGTCGCTCGTCGTCTTTCCGCACCTGCATGAGATGCGGCGGATGGCGGAGATGGCGCGCTGGGAGGCGGACCGGCTCGCGGAGCGCGGCAAGCCCGCCGAAGCGGCGAAGGTGCGGCGCTACGTGGAGCATCTCGGCGAGAACCTGCGGGACAACGCGCGCTGGGCGTTCGAGGCGCTCTACGGCACCGACCTGTTTTTCATCGCCTGCACGGACAGCGATTCCGTGCTCACGCCGAGCAGAATCCGGACGCCCGCGGAGTGGGAGCCGCAGGCGGCGCGCTACCACAAGCTGCTGGTCGAGATCGGCCGAGCCTACGAGTACAAGATCGTGCGCAATGAGGTCGGGGCCTCGTGCGACCTACGCAAGCGCGTCGACCTCGCCCGGTACGACGCCTCTTATCCCGGAATACCGCCGGGCATCCCGCTCATGCCGCTGTTCGGCAACTGGATGGGCGGCATCTGCCTCGTCCAGCAGGCGCTCGGCCTGGCCGGCGCGGTCCTGCTCGCGTGGATCTGGGAGACGATCGGGCGGCGCTACGGCGCTCGCCGCAACGTGTGGCGCAACGCCGGCATCGCGCTGATCGCGCTGGCGACCGGCGCGGCGCTCTACGGCTTCATAAACCTGCTGACCACGCCGCGCATGGCCGGCCTCGTGATGGCCGGCGTTACCGTGCTATCGATCGCCGCGCTCGAGGCCGGCTGGCGGGCGCACCGCCGGCGGCACGGAATTCGGCCGGCGCACTGGGCATCGGACGCGGCGCCCGGCGCGCCAAACCCGGCGGAGCAGGCTGCCGCCCGCTGGACGCGCGGCACCACGGTCCGAATGCTGCTGCTGATCGTCGTGCCGTACCTGGCCGTGCTGTACACCAATCGCGGGGAGCTGAGCGGCCTGCATCCGGTGGCGATCCTGCTGACAAGCCTCACGGGCATCCCGCGCGCAACCGGTATCCGCGATTCGATCGAGCTCGCGATGCTCGCGAGCGCCCTCCCGCTCGCAATCCCGCTGGTGAGCGCGCTATGGGGGCTGTATCGGCGGATATCGCCGGCGGCCGGCGCGCTGCTGGGGCTGCGACGGCTCGCGCTCCCAACCTTCGTCCTCCTCATCGCCGCGTACGCGGTCCTGCTCAATCGGATGCTGGTGCTGGACGGCGCGGCCAGCCAGGCGATCCAGAAAGCCGCCCTGAACGACCGCCAATGGGTGCTCACCCACGGACCGGAGAATCCGTTCTGAGCGGTAGCTGGTCGTTGGTAGCTGGTAGCTGGCTGAATGCAGTTGCCAGCTACCGACAACCAGCTACCGGCTACTGTCTCCCGCCATTTACACGTAGCCATTGGCCGGTTACGAAGGCGGAGAGGTTGCTGACGAAGAAGAGGACTACGTTGGCGACATCCTGCGCGGCGCCGAGTCGGCGGAGGGCTGTGCTCTCCACGATGGCGCGCTGGCCGGGCGTGTAGGCGGACCGGTCGGCATTCGGATCGGCGTCCGAGCGGTCCGTGTGGCCGGGACTCACCACATTCACGCGGACGCCGGCGGGGCCGAGCTCCTGCGACAGCACTGCCGCCATGTGGTTGACCGCGGCCTTGCTGGCGCCGTAGGCGGAGAGGCCCTCGATCGGGTCCTGGCCGGCTCCGGAGGAGAGGAACACGATACTGCCGCCGCGCCTGAGCATGGGCGCGGCCGCCCGTACGACATAGAACGCGCCGTGGACGTTGACTTCGAACGGGCGCTTCCAGTCGTCGGTCGTCATGCCGGCCAGCGGTCCGCCCGCGCCCGCCGCCGCGTCGAGGATCAGGGCGTCGATCGCGCCGCCGAATCGCTCGCCGGCGTCGCTTACGGCGGCGACGGCCCGCTCCTCGCTGGCGATGTCGGCCCGAAGCGCAAAGTGGCCGGCGGCCGGCCCACCGAGATCGGCGAGCGTTCGCTCCGCGGCCGCGGCGTCCGACCGGTAGATCGCGCCGATTCTCGCGCCGGAAGCCGCCAGCGTGCGCGAGATCGCGCGTCCAATGCCGCGCGTGCCCCCGGTGATCAGCACATTCTTGCCGGCAAGGTCGATTTGCATGGGGCCTCCAGCTCCGTATTCCGCTAGCCGCGGTTCCGCACCCGGTCGCAGAGCTCCTGGGCGGCTTCGGGCCAGTCGGGGTAGGCGAACCGAAAGCCGGCGTCCAGCAGGAGCCGCGGGACGACGCGCCGGCTCTTCAGGACCAATTCCGTCTCCGTGCCGAGAAACAGCGCGCCGACCTCCAGCAGCCATTCCGGCGCCGGCAGCCCGCGCCTCTGGCCCCACGCCTCGCGAATCGCCCGCATGAACTCCGCGTTGGGCACGGGGTTGGGCGCGGCAAGATTGATCGGGCCGGCGACCCTCTCGTGCGCGATGATCCATGCGACCGCCCTCACGAAGTCGGCCTCGTGTATCCAGGAGACGTACTGCCGGCCCGAGCCGGCCGTGCCGCCAAGGCCGCGCCGAACGAGCGTGAGCAGCGTGTCGAAGACCCCGCCGCGGTCCGGGCTCATCGTCATGGCGGAGCGGAGCGCGACCTTCCGCGTGTACGGCGTCACGGCCTCCACGAGCGCGCTCTCCCAGGCGCACGCGACCTCCGTGCTGAACTGCCACTTGGGCGGGGATGGGAGCTCGCCGCCGCCCAGCGTGCCGGACGATTCGTCGTTGCCGGCATCGAGCCGGTGCGCGTAGATCGTCGCCGTGCTCGCCTGCAGCCAGACCTTAGGCGGATGGGACGCCCGAACGATCGCCTCCGCGACCGCGCGCACCGAATCGACCCGCGACGCGCGGATTTCGCGCCGGTTCGCGGCGTTGTACCGGCAGTTGACGCTCTTCCCCGCCAGGTTGATGACGACGCGCGCTCCGTCGATCTCGTCCGCCCATTCCCGCGCGTATGTCCTGCCGTCCCAGCGGACGATGCGCCACGGGGCGGGAGCAGGCGTTCGGCTGAGAACAACCACGTCGTTGCCATCGAAGTGGAAGGCGCGTGCCAACAGGACGCCGATCTGCCCGGTTCCGCCAGGAATTACGATCTTCACCGTTGCTGCGTTCTCCTGCGAGCGGGAAGGAGGACACTATGCGCCCGCATCGGTTCGAAGACGCGCTCCGCAGGACTCGCCGATTTTGGAGTAGGGGATAGATGCATGCGATTATGTCCGGAGATGGGGCGCTAAACGCCTGACAGGACCGCGAGGCTCTCCAGGTCCGGCAGCTCCAGATCCGGGCGGACATGCGCGAGAGGGGAGATGCCGGTGTTCGGGAGGCGGCTCGGGCGGTTGATCCAGACCGTGGTGAAGCCCATCTCCTTCG
>DATGJU010000438.1:0-6945 GCA_035295045.1 Chthonomonadaceae bacterium | reverse complement strand
GCGGGCTCGGCCACGAACGGGCACTCCGCAGAGTACGGCCCGTCGCCGGCCCGGCCGCCACTCGCGACGATACGCGAATCGCTCCATGTGCGCAGGTCGGTTGAGGTGCGGCAGTAGTCCGCGCCGCGATTGCCGGGGTGGGCGGTGTAGTAGCAGTGCCACAGGCCGCCAATCCGGATCACCATCGGATCGCGCGGATTGCCGCACGGCTCGCCGAACAGCGTCGCTCTGCCGTCCGCGTCCAGCGCGCGCTCGAACGAAATGCCGTCCGCGCTCGTGGCCGAACAGATGGCGTCCCAGCCTCCGTAGAACATCGTGAACCTGCGGCCCGTGCGAAAAACAAACGGCGCCTGGAGGCCGCCGGCCACCTCGCCGGCAGCTGGGTCGGAGTGCATCGCGATGCCTGCCGGCCGCCATTTCGCGTCCGTAAGGCGCGGGCTCTCCCAGCGATAGAATAGCCGCGTGTTGCCCGGCTCCTTCGTCCCTCGAATACAGGACCAGAGCTGCCACATTCCATTCGCCGCCTGCCAGATACCGAAGTCAACCGGCTGCTGCTTCGCGGTCGTCAGCGCGCCCAGATCTGGGTCGCCGGCGATCTGCGTCCACGGTCCGGCGATGCTCGGAACGCGGCGCGGCCTGGCGGTAGTCGGAATCTCCGCCGTCTGGCCGCCGTGTTCCGCCAGGGCTCGGCGCGGCGTGCGGACTGTCAGCGCCGGCCCAATTGCCGCGGCAATGCCGGTCCGCAGCGCCGAGCGCCGGGACAATGCCGGCTCATCGCGGCCAGTCATTTCGGCCGGTCCTGTTCGGCAGCGCGATCCACATTGTGCGCGCCGAAGGCGTTCGGTATCACTCGGCACACTCCGTTTCGCGCTTCCAGTCCGTCTGTCGGATTCGGCGCCCGGCGGCCGAATCCGCGATAAGCTGCTCCGCGCGCCGGACTCGCGTTGCTTCGCCCTTCGCGCTGAGCACCCACCAGATCGCCACCTTGCGGTAGGAGGGCGGCTGCGCGTGGAAGTAGTCCCAGGCCGCGCCATTCTCGCGAAGCATCGACTGATACGGCTCCGCGAGATCCAGTCGGCCCTGCTCATAGGCGTAGATGCCGGATCGCGCCTCCGTGCGAGCCGCGAACGCCTCCGCGCCCGCCGGCCGGACGCGTCCCTCCGCCAGGAGCGCCTCCATCCGGCCCATATTCACCGCGCTCCAGGTACTGCCCGCGCGCCGCGGCGTGAACCGGATGGAGTAGCTGCGCTCGTCGATGCGCCGCCGGATGCCGTCGATCCATCCGAAGCAGAGCGCCTCATCCACGGACTCGGGCCAGGTGATGCTCGGCAGCCCTGAGCCGCGCTTATAGAATCCCACCAGCAGTTCCGCGGCGGACCCGTGGTGCTCCTCCAGCCACGCGCGGAACGCTCCGGGTTCATGAAAAAATGTCGGCCCGCTGCCCATACTCACCAAAGCCACTGCCGGCGCCCCTCCCGATCGGCCGGCTCACGAACGCGCCAATAGCCGGCGAGCCAATCGCCTTGGACCGCGACCCACACGATCCTGTCCGCGGAGAGTTTGCGAAACTGGTAGAGCACGCGCCGCGCGATTCCCAGGTCGCCGTTCACGTCCCGGCAGACGAATCCTTCGCCGAACAGCGCTTGAATGTCGTACGCCGCGGCCTGCTGGGGCAGCGCGCCGTCGGCGTCGAGCCGGGCCAGCATCCACTCCGCGACCAGCCTCGGGCTTACGGGCTCCGTCAGGCCGTCTGTCACGATAATACCTCCAGGCTGGACTTGTTGAATCCCGTCAGAACCAATTAATACTACCGACCGGGCATCCAATTCGGAAATGAATCGGCCGAGCCGCGGCCGGTCCCGTTCCGAGCAGGGACTCCGGGGACGCGCGGCAAACATCGGGTAACGTCCGCGATGCGAGTTGCGCTGGATCGATCGATCGACCGACGTTCCCGGAGGATGCGCCATGTCACTTACAGACGACCTTTCGGACCAGTTCTTCGCCGACATCATCGACATGTCCGGCCGGCTGCAGCTAGACCCTACCGACATGCTCAGCGTCATGATGGCGGAGAGCAACGTGAAGGCGAATGCGCACAACGCGAATTCGGACGCCAGCGGCCTCATCCAGTTCCTGCCCTCGACCCTCCAGCACCTGGGCTGGACCGGCACGACTGCGCAGTTCCGGCTGCTGGACGCGGACGACCAGCTCCCGTATGTCGAGCGCTACTTCAAGCCATACGTCCATTTCGTTCTGGACTCCGCGGCGCGGGTATATCAGGTCGTCTTTCTGCCATCTTCACTCTCGCTCGGCTCCAGCATGGATACGATCATCGTGCAGCAGGGCGGCATCAACTCCGCGGCCTATCCCGGCAACAAGGGGCTGGACACGAACAACGACGGCGCAATCACGGTCGGGGAGCTGCAGCAGGCGGTCGACCGCCATCATAACTCGCCGCGCTGGACCGAGATCGCCGCGCGGCTGAACAGCGCCTCCGGCGGCGGTGCGCAGAGTGGCGCGGATGGGGCGGACGCCGGAGCCGCCGACCCGATCTCTGGCGGGGCCGGCGATGGCGGCGCGATCGACCTGACCACGCAGGATGGCCTGGCGGACGCTCTGGCGGCTCTCGGATTCGACCGCCAGACGTTCGCATTCCCGGACGCGGTCAAGGCGTTCCAGGAGCAGCAGGGCCTCTCGGTCGACGGTATCGTCGGCCCGCACACGCGTGCCGCGCTCGCCGCCGCGCTCACCGACAGCGGCATCGCGTTCACGCAGTGATCCTTCGCCGGTCCGAGATCGATGTGAGCGCGGATACTCCGCGTCGCGAACCGGCCGGATACCGCGGATCGGCGGACTGGCCGTCGCGCGAAGTGGATGGTGCGATGGCTATGGGGCTACAGATACCAATATGCCTGGTGACGCTCCTGATCATGCTGGCCGCGCTCTCTGCGCTGCCGGTCCCAGCCCCCGCGCAAAGCGTGCAACCCACGGCAGATGCGCTTCCCGGCGTGCCGTGGCCGGCCGTCGATGCGCTGGGCCGCGAGCTGCCGCTAGCCGCCGACGTCGGGCCGCCGCGCCGCGATCGGTTCGTCGGCATCTTCTACTTCCTGTGGCACGACACGCTGGCGGCGGCCAATCCCTCCGGCGGGGGACCGTACGATGTCGCGCGGATCCTCGCCGCCGATCCGCATGCGCTTGACCACCCGACGTCTCCTCTATGGGGGCCAGTAGGCACGTATCACTACTGGGGCGAGCCGCTATTCGGTTACTATCGTAGCGACGATCCCTGGGTTATCCGCCGCCACGCGCGACTGCTCGCCGACGCGGGGATTGACACCTTGATCTTCGACACGACGAACGCCGCGACGTACCCCGAGACTGTCCGTGCGGTCTGCGATACGTTCCAGGCCGTCCGTGCGGAAGGCGGCCAAACGCCTCAGATCGCCTTTATGGTCAACACGCAAGCCGGCAAGACGGCGGAGAAACTGTACGACGAGATCTACCGCCCCGGACTGTACCGCGATCTCTGGTTCCGGTGGGAGGGCAAGCCGTTGCTCCTGTGCGATCCGGCACATGCGAGCCCGGACGTACGCCGATTCTTCACGCTGCGTGGAGCGCACTGGCCTTTCACAATGATCAACACACCCTATGCCTGGCACTGGGAGGCGACCTATCCGCAGCCGTATGGGTACACGAACGATCCCAGGACGCCGGAACAGGTGAACGTCTCCGTCGCTCAGAACCTGCGGGTGAGCGACGGCCAGGTCACCAACATGAGCAGCGGCGAGGCGCGGGGCAGAAGCTTCCACGGTGGCGCCGAGGACAGGGCGCCCGGCGGGGTGAACCTCGGCCTGAACTTCCGCGAGCAGTGGGAACGCGCCATCGCGCTGGACCCGCCGTTCGTGATGGTGACCGGCTGGAACGAGTGGATCGCAGGACGATGGGGCAAGCCCGGCGGCCGACCGGAGTTCGTCGACCAGTTCGACGAGGAGTACAGCCGCGATATCGAGCCAATGCGCGGCGGCCATGGCGATAACTACTACTGGCAGCTTGTCGGGAACGTGCGCCGATATAAGGGCGCGCCACTGCTGCCGCGCGCGTCCGCGCCAAAGACGGTACGGATCGGCGGCGCGTTCTCCCAATGGGCCGATGTCGCGCCGGAATACGTGAGCCCGGCCCCGCTTACCGCGCCGCGCAATCATCGCGGCGCCGCCGGCCTAGAATACCACAACGCGACCGGCCGGAATGCGATCGTCGCGTGCAAGGTGGCTCGCGACGCGCGCAGCGTCTACTTCTACGTCCAAACACTGCGTCCGATCTCGCCGCACTCCGATACGAACTGGATGTGGCTCCTCATTCGCACATCGGAGCCTTCGGGCGCGCGGTGGGAGGGCTACGATTACATCGTCAACCGCAAGGTAAAATCCGGCCGCGAATCGTGGATTGAGAAGTGCGAGGGTGGCTGGAGCTGGAAGCGCGTGGCGCGGATAACGTATCGCGTCGCGGGGAACGAGCTCCACATCGCGATTCCGCGAACAGCGCTTGGGCTCCGCGCCGACAATACGGTCCTCCGCATCGACTTCAAGTGGGTGGACAACGCAAGCCGCCCGGGCGACACCATGGACACCTACGTGAGCGGCGATGTCGCACCGCCCGCCCGCTTCCGCTACCGGTACATCGCCGATTGAGCGCTACATCGTCGGGCCGACGCTCCAGGGCGCAAATTCGGCCTCGCCGAGGCCCTGCGCCTCCCCGCGGAGGCGCCGCCAACCGCTATCGAGAAATCCGTCGCGGTCCCGGAATCCGCCGATTGACTACATATGCCAGCGAGCAATGTACGCAGAACACACCCGCGCTAACATCTGGGGGTATTCCTCATCAACGTCGATGCGCAGGGCATTCGGTCTGGGGATCGCTGGCGGATTGACGTTGTCGATATCGACTGGTACAAGCAGGACGTAATCGTAACCGTCCACGTGAGTGTGGCCGGGAGCGCGCGTTGGTAGTTGACGGCATAGGTCGACCGCCCTTTGTGGATCGGTAACACGATTCCGGCTGATCGCCCAACTGAAGTCCGTCCAAAGGCTTTGGTCGCCAGTTGATAAGCGCGGCGCGATGTCGCGAGCGAACTCGGCATCGCGCTCTCTGTATAGCTTCTTTACGTGATCGGGGACATTAAGAACTCGATCGCACATTCCGACGAGTACAGTCGCAAGGAGGATCGCAAGCGGCTGCGCTCTATGAACGGCGCTAAGTACTTTTTGGAGATCGTCGAATCGGTTGGTACGGTTCCTGTGTGCTGTGATGACCGATTTATTCTCAAGTGCTATTCGTATTCTCGAAACATCAGGAAATCCCTGCGCGTTTGGCTCGCCCACGAACATGTCGACGCGCCGCTGCCTGTCTCCGGGTGCCATGACGTTGTACCAGGCGCGAACGATACCGGCACCAACATCTCGCCTGAGCGGCTCGCACATGTGAAGGAGGTCCTCAAAAACACCCTGGCTTACTATATCCGAATGTGTTTCAAGCCGATGGTTATGATAGCCCGCTTGCCGTATCCCGACAACCGCAGTGTCGAAAGGCGTCCTCATATTGTGAGCGCCGTTTGGGCCTCCGGCGCCTGCGGGTCGCAGTTGCCGAGAGCCGTGGATGACAGCGCCACCGGCAATCGTCGTAAGACTCCGCTCTGCATACGGATGAAGTCGCGTGACGCACGCTGGCAGTGGCTTTGCAGCCACCGTTGCGCAGAGGCAGAATTCAAGTAGGCGCAAAGGTGGTCAATATCGACGGAGCTGCGCGGCACCAGGTAATAAACCGAATGCCGGGGAATCACCTCGAAGGATGTGGGGCGAACGAAGAATGGGGAAAATCCAATGTCTTTGCACATCAGCTTTGGAGCCAACAGATCCTCCATCGCGGGATTCTCATGGAACGAGTACCACGGCTTGGACCTAGCGCAACTCCTCGCCATTAGTCGCTGCTTGTTCTCCCGCAGCGAGAGGAACTCTCCGAGCCTTCCTAACTGGTTCTCCGGAAGGAGACCACCGGTGCGATCGTACGGCACAAGGATACTCCTAGTGGGCGGGATCATCCGTCCGCATTGGATTTCCCGGCCAGCGATGGTCGGGTACGCGAATGTCCTTAGCTCCGGGTCGAGCGATCGAGTTGGCAGGACGAACACTCCATCTGCACCGGTCGCGATACCGCAGCTAATCCTAGTACACAGGTCTGAAAGCGTCGGCCCCTGATAGCTCTCGGAAACCCCCATCAATTGTGGCAGCCACGAGCTGGTAGTCCGTTCAAGGCTAACCGCTCCTATCGTGCCGTCACGCCGAACGACGCGCGTAGCCCGCGGCCTCCCGTCGCCATCGATTGTCGTGACCAGAGGGTAGGTGACCAAGTCCCTGAACGAATCCTCGGAAATATAGTGAAGTTCTTCGACCGCATGCCCACTCATTAGTCGCCGTAATGCCGCTGCGCTATCTACGAAAATATACTTTTCGGGAGTGATGAATACGAGTCGGCCGCATGGTCGGAGAGCGGACAGAGCGCGTTCGAAAAACAGAATATAGAGATCGAACCGATTGGTCGCGGTCGTGAAAAGCCGCTTGTAAAGGCGACGTTCCTCTTCGGTCAGGCCCAGGATGGATACGTACGGCGGGTTGCCTATTATATAGTCAAACTTCTCGCACGGATCTGTCAAGAAGTCGGCGCGCCGGATTTCGACGCCCGGTATGCTCTCAAACTTGCCTGCGGCTACCGCGTAATGGACCGGATCGGACTCGATGCCCACGATCCGTGGAAGTGCATTGCCATGGGATCGACACCAGCGCACGATGCCGTCGACGAACGCGCCTGTACCGCAACCGGGATCGAGTACGGTTGAGCCCGACTCGGGCCGGCGTTGCCGGAATAGCTTTTCGACCATGAGGTCAACTATGC
>DATGJU010000437.1:0-6271 GCA_035295045.1 Chthonomonadaceae bacterium | reverse complement strand
AAGGTGCTGCTCAATCACCATGCCTCGGTAATACCCCGGACAAACGCCCGGACCGAAAAGGTATTGGGCTTCACGGCGGTCAAATTGCGCAATTGCAGTGTGGCTTCTATAGGCGCCTGCTTATCAAGGAGCGGACTGCGGCAGAAACGGCCCGCGTTCGACAACGAGTCAGGGATTGCGAGGAGATTACAGTGTTGCTCAGACGCGCGGGAGCAAAATGATCGCCCGTTCGTTACAACGAAATGAAGGTTCCTCAGCATAGACAAATTGCCGTACAATGTTTCAGTTCGGAGTCGAACACTGGCGACTCTCGGTGCGGAGGCGAACACATTGGACAATATATGCGCGCCGTGCCTTACAGCGGAAGAGATCGCGGCGGTTGCGGACACGATTCAAGCCCAGCTTGCCGAACTCGAGCATACGCGGGAAGCGATGCGCAAGGCGCAGGTATTGATAGACTCGTCCGGCGTGCGCACGGACCTAGTCCTCAGCGAGATACGCACCGAGCTTTCGCGTCTCCGGGCCAACTCCCGTGTAGTGCCCGTTTGATTGGTCTATCACAATTTGCCGGTCCCGCCAGGAGACGCCGATGTCGAGCCGCCCACGCATCCTGATTGCCGAGTGCATGCAGGAGATCTCTTCGTTCAACCCCGAGCCGTCCCACTACGAAAACTTTCGCATCTATCACGGCTCCGCGATGACGCGGCAGCGCGGGCTGAACACCGCGCTCGGAGGCGCTCTGCCGGTCCTGGAGCAGACAGGAATGGAGCCCGTGTTCGCCGTCAGCGCGCGGGCCGGATCGGCCGGGCTGCTGGACGCCGATGGCTGGGAGCGGCTTTCGCGGGAGATCGTCACGGCCATCGACGCTGCCGCGGAGGGTGGAGTGGACGCCGTCTACTTCTCGCTCCACGGCGCGATGGGGGCGAATGGGGAGCTGGACCCGGAGGGCTTTCTGCTCGCCGAGACGCGGCGCATCGTGGGCGAATCGACGCCCATCGTGATCTCGCTGGATCTGCACGGCATCCTGACCGACCGTATGCTGCGGCAGGTCGACGGCCTCGCACTCTACCACACCTATCCGCACGTCGACTTCGCAGATACCGGCCGCCGCGCCGCCGAGCTGCTCGTGCGGATCGTCCGCGATGGCGTCCGGCCGACGATCGCGCGGGTCGTCATTCCGGCACTGGTGCGCGGCGACGAGCTGAAGACCAAGGACGGCTGCTATGGCGACCTGATCCGCGAGTGCCAGCGGATAGAGCGGGACGGGACGGCGCTCGCGGCCGGAATTATGATCGGCAATCCATTCACCGACGTGCCTGAGCTCTGCTGCCAGTCGCTGGTGTTGACGGATGGCGACCCGGAGACGGCGAAGCGCGAGGCGGTGCGGCTGGCCGAAGAGTTCTGGCCGCTGCGCCACCGGATGCAGGGCAAGCTGATCTCGCTGGAGCGGGCGATCGCGCAGGCCTGCACGATGGTCGGTCCATTCGTCTTCACCGATGCCGCGGACGCGACCTCCTCCGGCGCGACCGGCGACTCGAACGTGATCCTGAAGGGCCTGCGCGCCGCCGGCTGCGCGAAGCGCGTGCTGGCGCACGTCGTCGATGCGCCCGCCGTCGCAGCCGCGCACGAGGCGGGGGTCGGCGCTACAATCGACGTGGCGCTCGGCGCCTCGCTGGACCGGGGCCGTTTCACCCCCATGCACGTTACCGCGCGCGTACGCTCTTTGTCGGACGGTCGCGCAACGGTTGAGACTTCGCGCTCCGTGATGGACGCGGGCCTGTGCGCAGTGCTTGAGTTTGAGAACTATACCGTTCTGGCGGTCACAAAGACCGTGGGCTTCATGGACCGCTGCCTCTTCTATGCGAATGGCCTCAACCCGCAGGATTTCGATCTCATCGTGGTCAAGTGTCCGCACACGGAGTACCACATGTACGATGCCTGGGTGGAGAAGAACTTCAATATTGACGCGCCCGGCTCGACTTCCGCGAACCTGCCCTACCTCGGCCATACGATCTGCGCGCGGCCGATCTATCCGCTCGACGACAACGTCTGCTTCACTCCGGAAGCCAGCATCTACGCTCGCTGAAGCCGATTCGCGTGGCCGTGCCTGCCTTATATGCGATGAATTGGGCCGACCGGATGGGCGTTCACGGCGCAGGCGGCATATGCCGTGCCCTGCGGGGTCGTTTGGCGGGAAGTGTCGAAGCGAAGCCGGAGTTCCTGCGCTCGGGCGCGAGGCGGCTCGCGATCGGTCGGCGGAATTGCCGGGGCTCTGCCGGCGGGTGCGGTCTCAGGCACGGCGCCGCGAGGCGGAGGGCCTCCGGTGGGTTCCGAGAACCGCTTCGCAAGTTCATAGTCCGAAAAGGAGTATCCGACCTACCTCGGATACTCTGCGACTGGCGCGGCGCGATGGGATGGCGCGCGGCGTGGTTTCGACGCGTCTGTCAGGAGCCGGCGGCAACGGCTGTCGCGGCTGTGGCCGGATCGCTGGACGTGGACGCCGAGCTCGAGCTGGCTCCGCCGAGGGCGCTGTCCAGTGATTGGAAGACGCTCTGCAGCGTCTGCTGCGTGCCGGCGCCCAGTTTCGAGTGGCCGCCGCCGTGGTGGTGATGATGGTGGTGGCCGCCAGACGCTCCCTGCGCGCCGGACTGCGACGGATCCTGCTGGCCGCTGGCGCTGGAGCCAGCGTTCTGGGCGAGCGCGGTAAGGGGTGCGCCGCTCAGGGTGGTCTGCGCGCCCTGCTGGTACGCCGCGCCTACCGCGGTTCCGCTGGACCTCTGGGGCGGCTCAAGCGCCGAGAGATCGCCATCAGCCGCCTTACTGAACTTAGCGGCCAGGTTCGAAAGGAACTGCTGGTCGCCGCCGGTCGCGGACTGCGCGGCGCTGCTGAGCTTGTTCGCCGCATCCGTCAGAAGCTGCTTGTACTTGTCGGGATCGCTCGACTGGAGCTGCTGTAGCTGGCTGAAGAGCTGCCCCTGCTTCGAGATTTGTGCAGCCGCAGCCGGCCCCGACCCGCTGTCGGGCCTACCGGCCAGGCCGACGGGCGGTGACTGCGCGGGCGGAAGACCCGGCAGCCCGCCGATCGCCGCGGCAGCCGCCCCGCTTAGGCCATACTGCGCGCTGGTGATGCTGAGATCGCTCACGTTTCTCCTCCTGTATTGGCCGGCTGCCTGATATGATTGCCGGCCGTCACCAGCAATTATGGGCGCCCGAGTCTTGCTGCGTTAGGTCCTCACCTCCATGGCGGACCCCTCACGCACCTCGAAGCCGACTGACTCAGGGTCATGTGTCGCGTCCCACGACCGTTCGCGAAATCGCTCGGCCGAAGCATCGGAGAAAATGGCACGTTCGTCTTTGCATGGTAGTACGCGCAGATTCAGCGTCGTCTGAATGCGTGTCAGGCGATGGGACACCTGGCAAGGGGACGGCTTGCGCAGTCTGGAAGGCGCACTGCGCGCCGCCTACCCGGCGCGAAGTGCGGGACCGGGCGAGCCGTCCCATTCGCGCTGGGATACGCCAATAACGCGTAGCGCGGTCCAGATCGATCAGGATCCCGCGCATCGGTACAATCATTGTCGGATCCGACCGAGCCGGCCCCTCATTATTGGCAGCTTCCGCCTATGGGCCGGTCCGGCCGCAGTGATTGAAGATAAACGGATCCGAAAAGGAAATCATGGAATGCCCATAGACACGATTAAGAGCCTCGCGCCCACGTTGGCGCTCACCTGCTTGGCGTGCGCCGCAGGCACGGCCCGTGCGGATCTTCGGCTGACGGCGCGGGTACACGTGACCCGCACCGGTGATTCGACTCCCGCGCTCACGGCGCCGGACGACGATTCAACCACTCTCACTGCCCTGTTCCGCGGCGATCGCGCCCGGATCGAGGCCGGCGACACGATCGTCATCTACGACCTTGGCGCGAAGCGGGTCTACCGGCTGAACGCCGCCGATAAGACGTATACGGTGCTTCCGCTGCACGGCTTCCTGGCGCAGGCCCGGTTCGGCGCCGGCCGGACGCGCCCCGCGGAGTTCGTAGACAGCAGCCTGAAGGCCGACCTGACCGCCGACCTGAGGAAGGACGCCGTGGTGGAGGCGCGAGAGTTCGCCGGCAAGCAGGCAAAGCTTTACGACCTGGAAGAGACCGTGACTCTCCATCCGGACGTCGCGGAAGGCCCGCGCGGCGGTGGCGGAGGGGGCGGGTTCGGCCGCGGCGGTGGCAGGCGTGGCCGCGGCGGCGGATTTCCTGGCGGCGGCGGCGGCGCGCCACGCGAGCGGCGGCCGCAGTCACTCGGCGGCGCGAAGGTGAACGGCGAAGTCTGGATAGCGGCGGACGTGGCGACGAAGATGCGGGGCAAGCGGCTCGTGCTGCCCCTGTTCGCGTCGGCGATGCCGTACGAGCCGGCGCTCGACGCGCTCGCCGACAAAGTTGCGCGTGCAGGCGGATTCCCGGTGTCCACCAAACTCACGACCACATGGCGCAGCTCCCGCTCCAGCAGCGACGACGGCCCGACCACCACCGTGGCGATGGACGTGTCCACAATCTCCGAGGATCCGCTCGACGAAGGCCTATTCAAGGTACCCGCGGACTACGCCAAGGACACGCGACAGTAGTCGGCGAAACGTCCACTGGCGCGGCACAGGCCGCGAGAGGAAATCGGTATCCCTACGCCGCCTGGGGTGAGAAACCTCGATCTGGCGCGCGCATTGCTCGATCGTGGCGCGGACGCGAACGCCAGGGACGCTGTCGGCCATACGGGTCTGCACTGCGCGACCCGGTGGGGCGAACACGATCTGATGCAGCTCCTCTTGCTCCATGGCGCCGATCCGAGCCCCGTCGACAGGCACTCGGAGACGCCGCTCATGGTCGCGGCCTATAGGCGCGACACCGACGGGATGCGCCTGCTGCACGAGCGCGGCGCCGATGCCGATCGGCAGGACCCGGCATGGGGAACGACCGCTCTGCTGATCGCGCGCGAGGGCGTCGATCTCCCCTCCGTGCAGCTATTGTTGTCCTACCGGCCGACCCTCCGCCTTCGCGACGCACACGGCCAGTCCGCCCTCACGATCACCTCGGACCCCCGAATTCTGCGTCTGCTCCATGAGGCGCAGCAACGCTCCCGGCGGCCGGGGCCAGCAGTTGGCGGCGCGGAAAGGGCCGCGCGGTCCCGCCGCGTGCGCCAAAGCCGGCCGCGGGCCAGCGATCGGAAAACGGATCGGCGCGTGGGAGAGGGATGAGGGCAGCCGTTCCGAAATCCGAGATGGGATATCGGCAGGATGGCCGCCTGCTTCCTGGCTCAGGCCTGCCCGACCCAGTCCGGCCTGGCAACTTCCTTCCAGCGCGCCCGGATCGCGTCGAACTGCTCCCGAGGGAGCGGGCCGAGCGCCACCATCTCCGCGTTCTTGCGCCACCGATCCGGATTCGCCGTGCCGACGATCGCGGTGTTCACGCCCGGAACGGTGAGCGTGAACCGAAGCGCGGTCGCGATCGACTGCGATAGGTCGCCTTTGAGAAAGTCGTAGTCCAGCGCCTGGAGGCGGTCCCAATAGGTGTGAACGTAGCCGTTGTCCGGCTTCTGGCCTGTCCGCCAGCAGGCGTTCGCGATTGGGCGCTTCACGATGACGCCGACGCCCCTCTCCAAAGCGAGCGGCAGCGTCAGGTCGGTGCTCTCCTGGTCGGCGATGCTCACCGAAGTCTGCAGCGTGTCGAATGCGCCGCACTCGACCGCGTAGCGCGCCGCCCTGCTGTCGCCGCTATAGCCGATGTAGCGCGTCTTGCCCGAGTCGCGCGCCTTCTGCAGGACAGCGATCACGTCGCCCTGCCGCAGCTTCTCCTCCGAGCAGGTGTGAAGCTGCAGCACGTCGACATGATCCGTTTGAAGCCGTGTCAAGCTGCGGTCGATACTCTGCTCCAGCAGCTCCAAATCCCAATCTGCGAAGGGCAGGCCGGACGCGTGCCCGCACTTGGTGAACAGGTGGTACTCGCCGCGGCGATGCGCCACCGCCTTGCCGATCAGCTCCTCGCTGGCGTTGTAGCACTCTGCCGTATCGATGGCGTTCAGCCCCGCGTCTAGGGCCGCGTTCAGCAGCCGGCTCACGGTCTCCGCGCTCTCGTTCTGAAATCCGACCTCCGCGCCGCCATAGCCCAGCACGGTCACGTCCAGGTCGGTCCTGCCCAGCCTTCGCTTCTCCAATGCGTGCTCCTTGTCGGTGTGACGTTGTTTTCGCGTTTGGTTTCCGTCCTATAGGACCTATAGGACATAGAACCAGTAGC
>DATGJU010000436.1:0-9807 GCA_035295045.1 Chthonomonadaceae bacterium | reverse complement strand
TCCACGGCTCGCGACGGGCGCGATCGACAAGACGGTTGGCTTCTTCGTCGCCGGGGAACTCGTTCTTGGCGGCGTCCCATTTCAGCGAACGCTTCAATTGATAGGCGATTGCGCCGAGGTGTGCCACGGAGATCGTGTGTGTGGCCAATTCGATATCGCGGAAAGGTTTCTCGCGAGTCTTGACGCACTCGATGAAGTCGCCGTAGATGTCGCCGCGTCCCCGGTAGCGGGGCATCGCGCGCGGCGCGACCGGGTGGCCGTCGCCCACCACGTCCACGTCGCCCCGGCCGGGCGAGTGGTAGAGCAGCAGGCCGTCCGCGAAGCGGTAGGTGAGGTACTTGTGGTCCTTGCCATCCGGCGGGATGATCTCGACCGGCCCCTCCTCCATCTTGTTCACCGCGTACATCGCGCCGCCGAACTTGTGCGCTCCCCAGTCCGTCATGCCGCCGCCGGAGTACTCCCGCCACGACCGCCAGCTCGTGCCGTCGATATTGAACGAGCCGCTGATACGGTAGGGATGGTAGGGCGCCCAGGGCGCTGGCCCGAGCCAGAAGTCCCAGTCGACGCCGTCGGGAACCGGCATCCCCGGCAGGTAGCAGGGCTTGGACGGGCCGCCGCAGTTGACGTAGACCTCTTTCGGCGTCCCGATCTCCCCGCTCCAGCACTGCTTGACGGTGCGGATGTAGTCCTCGTGGACGCGCTGGCTGCCGCCGGACATCACGCGGCCGAACTGGCGCGCGGCCTGGACCATCGCGCGGCCTTCGCGAATGGTGAGCGACTCCGGCTTCTGGCAGTAGACGTCCTTGCCGGCGCGGCAGGCGGCTATGGCGACGACCGCGTGCCAGTGGTCGGGCGTCGCGATGTGGACGGCGTCGATGTCTGGCCGCGCGAGCAGCTCGCGAAAGTCGCTGTAGGCCGTGCAGCCGGTATCGCCGTAGTGTCGGTCCACGCGGCCCTTGGACGATTCGCGGACCGTCTGCTTCACGTCGGCCATGGCGACATACTGGACCTGGTCGTGGCCAAGGTAGGAGCTCTGGTCGCCGCTGCCCTGGTTGCCAATTCCGATGCCGCCCATGACGATGCGGTTGCTCGGCGCGGGCCGCCCCGCCTTGCCAAGTGCGGAGGCCGGGACGAAGTAGGGAAGGCTCACAGCGGCCGCTGCGGAGGCTCGAAGCAGGTCGCGGCGGGTGAGCGCATGAGGGGGTGAGGCGGTTAGCGGGTGAGGGGGTGACTGGCTGGGGGTCGTGCCATTGGCGTCGTTTGGGCGGTTGGCGGGTGTTTCGATCTTCATTTTGCTCTTCATTGGAATGGGGTCCCCTGGACTTGTGTCCGTTAAACCGGCGTCCCTGTGACTGGCGGCGTTTGAGCTGGGCTCTGTTATGCGGCGGTTCCTTGGGCTGGTGCCGTGTGAGTTGGCACGGGCTTACCTGATGCGGTCCAGCGCGGCCTTCGCGCGGTTCTTCAGCCGATCGTTTGGCGCGTTGTCCGAGACGCGCTTGAGGGCGTCCCTCGCCGCGTCCGGCTGTTTCGCCGCCAGCGCCTCGCCGATCCGCTCGTAGGCGAAATACGCTTCGGTCTTCACATCCGGGTCGTCCAGGAGCGGCTGTACGATCGCGAGCGAATCGGCGGTGCCGATCTCGGCCAGGCCGGCCAGCGACTGGCGCTTCTCGTCCGGCCGCTCGGCCATGCCGATGGCGTCCTTGTACGCCTGGGCGCGCTCTTCGGGACTGCGGCCGCTGGCGGCGACCATCCGGATGTAGCCGCGCAGCGCCACGATCCGGCTCGACTTGTCCGTATCCTCCTTTGCCGCGGTCCGCAGAACCGCCATCGGCGTGGAGTTGGGCCACTCCGCGAGCCCGCGGATCGCCGCTTTGTGCACGTCCCCGCTTTCGGCCATCGCCGCCTGGACCGTCTGGAAGGCGCGGTCGCCGCCAAGGCTCGAAAGGACCGCGATGAGCTGGACCTTGGCCTCGGGCGGCGCGCCGGCGAGCGCCTGCAGGACAGGCGCGCTCCGGGCGTTCTCATCGCCGACGCGAAGGCCGATGGCGGACACGGCCGCGCCCGCCTCCTCCCGCTCGCCATCGTCCGATGGCGCCAGGATGCGATCGGCCAGTGGCTTCATGTCCTCCAGCGTGCCCCATGCGGAGAGACCGGCGATGCCCGCTCCCCGGACCTGCCGGTCGGGGTCCGCCAGCGCCTTGCGGAACGCCGGCAGCGCTTCGGCCTGGCCGCGCTGCGCGAGAATCGCGAGGACCGCGGATCGCGCGGCCGGCTCTCCGCGGTCCGCGGATGCCAGCAGCGCCTCCGTCACGCCGGGGCCATGGATCTCGGCCAGCGCCTGCGTCGCGTCCCGCCGCGCGGCGGAATCCTGGAGGAGCGCGGTCAGCACGGGCACGCTGGACGCGTTGCCGAGGCGGCCGAGCGCGAGGATGGCGGCTTTGCGGACGGCCGGGTCGGCGTCCGAAGTCAGCCGGTTGAGCGAGTCTGTGACGCCGGCCGCATCGCCCCGCGTCGCGAGCGCCGCGATGAGCGCCGGCTTGACGTCGGCCGGAACGGTGGCGAGCTGCCGCGCCAGCGCGAGGGTTGCGGGATGGCCCGGCACCGCGATAACGGCGGTCGCGGCGGCGCGGCGCATGATCGGCTCCGCCGCGGAGAAGTTCTGAACGATCAGCGGCGCCGCCTTCTCCCTCTGGTCGACCGCAAAGCCGCTGAGCGCCGCCGCGCGCACCGCCTCCGGATATTCCGGCGCAAACAGCTTGCGGAACATCTTGCTCTGATGCACTTTGTCGCCCGACGCCGCCATGTTCTCGGCGACGTGAAGGTAGGCGAGCGCCCAGGCGCCGGCGAGCGGCGCGGGCGGCTTCACGTGGTCCAGCGTCGTCATGGCGCGGACGCCGCCGATCTTCCCGATGGCGTTCAGTGCCGCCCGGCCGGTCAGCTCGTCGGGATCGTTTACCAGCGCGGCGATCGGGCTCAGCGCGCCCGCGTCGCGCCGGTCGCCCAGGCTGTTGACGATGCCGATTCGGACGGCGCCCTGCGTCTGGGCCAGCGCCGCATGCAGCGCCGCATCGGCCGCGGGGACGTGCATGGGCAGCAGCACGTAGCGCGCGATGTGGGAGAGCTGCTCGTCCGGCAGAAGCGCCGCGACGGCCGGAATGCACTTCGGCGAGCCGACGATGCGAAGCATCTGGCAGGCGAACTGCTTGCCGGGCTTCGTGGCGTCCGCCGCGGTGAGAATCGCGATGAGATGGTCCTCGAACGCCGGATACTGGGCGGGGGCGGCGGCCTCGATGTCTTTCTCGATGGCCGTCATCTCGTCGATCGCGGTGCCGAAGTCGCGCTTCATTACGGCCGCGTATGGGTCTGCCGGCGTGTCCTGCGCGGCCGCGGGATGTGCAAGCGAAATCACCAGGCCGACGGCGGCCAGCCACTTCCAACGTGAATTCATGAAATCGATCCTTTATTTCGGGCTTGGGTGCGGAATCGCGCCATGCGATTCCGGCAGGCCCGTTGGGAGACGCGTGCCGTGTCGGATTCTGGCCGCAGTTGAGAGCCGAAGCCGCGCCAGGGCAGGAAGTTGACGTCTTCGACTGTTTAATTCACGATGGACGGATGTAACTCCTGTGCAAATGATGCGCCCCCGGCGAGAGCCACGATGGATCCACGATTTTCTACAATCGATTCTTTTCGTCAGGATGAGGAGGATGAGGAGGATGAGGAGGATGAGCTGGATGCATTCGGCAACGCTGGCACGCGATCAATATCGTAAGCCTTTTCCACGAATTCTCGCGTCTTTCAACGGCGAAATGCGGCGGGGCGGCGCGAAGGCCGCCGATTCTTACCCTTTTCGTGCCTCTTCGCGCATTACGTGGACTCGAATCCGGTCGGCCCGGCGCCGCTACGCGAAAAGCGTCTCCAGGGCGCGCTCGTGGGCGGAGCGGTACTGCTCGTTGTAGAGGTTACGGTAGACGCCGGGGCGCGCGACCAGCTCGGCGTGCGTACCGATATCGACGATGCGGCCGGCATCCATCACCACGATCCGGTCGGCGTTCATGATCGTCGAGAGGCGATGCGCGATGACGAAGCAGGTGCGGCCCTTCATCAGCCGCTCGAGGGCGGCCTGCACGTTCGCCTCGGTGTTACTATCCAGCGCGGAGGTCGCGTCGTCCAGAATCAGGATGCGCGGATCGGTCAGCGTGGCGCGGGCGATGCTCATGCGCTGCTTCTGGCCGACCGAGAGCTTGATTCCGTCCTCGCCGATCTTGGTGTCGTACCCCTGCGGCAGGTCGAGAATGAACTTGTGCAGGTCCGCGTTCTTGGCCGCCTGGAAGATCTCCACGCTCGTAGCGTCGTTGCGGCCGTACGCGATGTTCTCGCGGAGGGTGACGGAGAAGAGGAGGCTCTCCTGGCTGACGATGCCGATCTGGCGCCGCAGCGACTCGAGCTTCACCTGCCGCAGCTCGGTCCCGTCGATCACGATGCTGCCGGCCGACACGTCGTAGAAGCGGGCGATAAGGTTGACGAGGGTCGTCTTGCCGGCGCCGGATGGACCGACGATCGCGACCACTTCGCCCGGCCGGACGTCGAGACAGACATCGTGGAGTACGGGCGTCGCCGGATCGTAGCCGAAGCCGACGTGGTCGAGCTTGACTGCGCCGGCAAGGTTCTTGAGCGGGACGGCGTCGGGGGCGTCCGAGATTTCCGGGCGCGTGTCCAGCGTCTCGAAGATCCGCTCGAGGGCCGCGCCGGCCCACTGCAGCGTCATGTTGAACTCTGCGATACGCACCGCCGGATCGTACATGAAGGCGACCCAGCCGTTGAAGGCGAGCAGCTCGCCGATGTGCATCTGCCGATGAAGGATTAGCGTGCCGCCGACCCAGAGCACGGAGCCGGTTCCGACCGCGCGGATGATCTGCGCGATGGCGCCGAGCGTGCGGTTCAGCTTCATCTGCGTCATGCCGAGCGTGAAGTTGTCGCGCACGGTCCCCATGAAGCGCTCGGTCTCGTGGTCTTCGCGCACGAATGCCTTCACCACGTTGATGCCGGCGAGCTTCTCCTGAAGCACGCCGAGCATGGCGTCCCAGCGCTCGCGCAGCTCGATGCTGATGGGCCGGATGCGCCGGATGAATAGCTTGTAGTTCAGGACGTAGAGCGGGACGATGGCCGTCGCGATGAGCGCGAGCTTCCACTGGTTGTAGAAGAGCACGACCAGCAGCGTGAGCACCGCGAACAGGTCGGCGAGGAACGTGACGAAGCCGCCGGAGATCATGTACTGGATCGTATCGATGTCGCCGGTGAGGCGGGCCATGATCTTGCCGGTCTGCCGCGTATCGTAGTAGGCGAGCGAGAGCCGGTTCAGATGGCGATACGACTGAAAGCGAAGATCGAACACGATCCGCTGGCCAAGCCAGTTCACGAGGTACTGCAGCGCGAAGGACACGAGGCCGCGCACGGCATAGAGCGCCAGGATCGACCAGAAGATCCAGTTTAGCGCGCCCGTATTGTGGTGGGCCAACGGCCCATCGATCGTGTAGCCGACGATGCGCGGCATGAGGACGGGCGTGAGCGTCGTCGAGAGCAGCAGCAGCACCGCTATGCCCACGCGCGAGCGGTAGGGCTTGAGATAGCTTAACAGGCGTCCGAACTGGTCCAAAACCTACACTCCTCCAACGCGCAGCCCTCTGCCGCGAGCGGACTCGCCTTCAACGCCCAGCGGCGAGCTGGCCTTCCACTAACCGCCTGCCGCGAGCGGATCTGCCCCCAACGCCCAGCGGCGAGCGGGCCTACCCAACCCAGTCCCGCACGCGGACCTACCCCCCCAACCCCCTCCCGCGAGCGGGAAGCGGCTCAGGCTGGCACCATGTCTGTGGCAGAATCTTCCAGCGCGACGGCGAACTGCTGGTTGTAGAGCGACGCGTAGAGGCCGCCCAGGCGCAACAGCTCGGCGTGGCTGCCGGCTTCGCGGATGACGCCCTGCTCCATGACGACGATCTTGTCCGCCTTGACGATGGTCGATAGCCGGTGCGCGATGACGAAGCTGGTGCGGTTGGCCATCAGCCGGTCCAGCGCCTCCTGGATCAGGCTCTCCGTCTCCGAATCGAGCGAGGAGGTGGCCTCGTCCAGGATCAAGATGCGCGGGTCCGATAGGAGCGCGCGGGCGATGGCGACGCGCTGCTTCTCGCCGGCCGAGAGCTTGGTGCCGTCCTCGCCGATCTTCGTGTCGTAGCCGTTGGGCTGCGCCTCGATCACGTGCGCGATGTTCGCGGCGCGGGCGGCGGCCTCCACCTCGGCGTCCGTGGCGTCGAGCCGGCCATAGCGGATGTTCTCGCGGATGGTGGTGTTGAACAGGATCGTCTCCTGGATCACCACGCCGACCTGCTTCCTCACGGACTTCAGCTCGACGCCGCGCAGCTCAAAACCGTCTATCGAGAGCGACCCGGCGGTGACGTCGTAGTGGCGCTGGAGCAGGTTGACCATCGTGGTCTTGCCGGAGCCGGACGGCCCCACGAAGGCGACCATTTCGCCGGCCTTCACGTCCAGGTTGACGCCCTTGATCACCGGCTGGCCCGGCTCGTATTCGAACCAGACGTCCCGGTAGCGCACTTCGCCGCGGATGGGCGGGAGCGGCTTCGCGTCGGGCGTGTCCACGACGACGGGCTTCGTATCCAGGGTTGCGAAGATGCGCCAGAGGGCCGAATTGGTGCGCGCGATCTGGTCGTTGATCTGGATCAGCCGGAGGGTGGGGCCGTAGACATAGCCGCCGAGGAAGCCGTAAAAGGCCATGAGCGAGCCCGGCGACAGGTGGCCCTGGATGACGAGCCGGCCGCCATACCAGAGCAGGAGGGCGGTGCCGACGGCGCCGATGAACTCCGCCACGGTCCAGAGCGCGGTGCTGAGCGTGCCGAGCCGTACGTTGAGGCCCATGATGCTGCGCGTCTCGCCCACGAATTGGCGGACTTCGAACCGCTCCTTCGCGTAGGACTTGACGACCTGGACGCCGGCGAGCTTCTCCTGAAGATCGCCGTACATCACGTCCCGCTGCTCGCGCGCCTCGTGGCTGGTCTGCTTGATGCGGCCGATGAACGCCAGATAGTTGAGCACGTAGATCGGATACACAGCCATGACCACGAGGGCGAGCCGCCAGTTGAGGATAAAGATGTACACGACGACGCCCATCAGCGTCACGCAGTCCTGCACGACGTTGACGAAACTGCCGCCGATAAGCTGGTCCAGCGAGGCCACATCCTGAGTGATGTTCGCCATCAGCTTGCCGATCTGCGCCTTCTCGAAGAAGCCGAGCGACAGCGACTGCATGTGCGCGTAGAGCTTGCGCCGCATGTCCAGCTTGAAGTTCTGGCTAAGCAGCGTGATCGTGTACTGGAGCGCGAACCCGAAAACGGCGCTGCCGGTGGCGCAGGCCACGTAGGCTGCGAACACGAACGGCAAGTTGGCGCGCAGGTGCGCGCGAATCCCGGCGTCAGAGAGCGCATCCGTCAGGTTCTTGATGAGGATAACGGGCCAGGGGCTAAGCGCAGCGGTACAGAGGGTCAACACCACGATCAGGGCCAACAGCCGCCAGTATTGGCGGATCTCCCTGATAAAGCGGACAAAGTTTTGCATAGCGTTCGTTCCGGTAGTTATGCCGGCGCGGGCGTTATAGAAAAAGCCCTCGCGGTGACTTGCAACGCCTACGCAAAGGCTGCCTTACTCTTTCAATCGGTTGTTCCTGCCCTGAATTATACCTCCCGAAGCCGGTTTTATCACCCGTTTATCACAAATAGTTCCGTTCGTCCGGCCGGTTGCGGCCTTCTCCCTAGATCGGCCGGGGCCGCTCGCCCTGAATCCACGATGCACCAATAAGCGCGCAGACCAGGCCGCCGGCCAACATTGCCAGCGAGACCGGCATGTTGTGATAGAAACAGCTCAGGTCCCAAGATATCATAATCACGCCCGCCAGTATCACGATCGCACCGATGATCGTCTTCATTGTCTTGCTCCCATTCAGAATGCGGCGACCACGGTCGCGCTGCAGTCGCCGCACCAGCTTCGTTGCCTGTATTGTAACGGATCGCGCTGCACTGCGCTGTGAACTCCGCAACAGCGGGCCTGTTGAGTCCGTAACGCGGACGTGAATGCCGGCTTGGATCCGGGACGAAGCTGCCAGATCAGAGCAATGCGCGTGGAATCAACCATGAGTATGCGCACGGCGAGTCTTCATTACCGCGGCCGACGAACCGCCGCACGGATCAGGCAAAAACCGTCGCCGAACCGGACGATTGTACGTCCAGGCGCCCGATCGCGCACCCGCAAGTCAGTGGGGCGGGCCTTCGCGCCCGGCAACGCCAATGGAAGGTGTCTACCCCGCCAAACCCCGTCAGGCTCACCCCGCCCAGTTCCGCGCGCTTGACTCCCGGTCGCGATTGCGTGTACCCTCACTGACGGGCCGGCGCCCGTTCCATTGCCGGCCTGGCAGGACGGGGATGGGAGGCAAGCGGTGACGGCGTGGTGTGTGGCGATCTGGTTTCTTGCGGCTGCGGTGTCCTACGCGCCGGGGGCAAAGGAGGAGCCGAGCCGCGTGAAGGTCGCGCAGGGCGAGTTGGAGGGCGCGACGGACTCCGCGACCGGTGTGCGCAGTTTCAAGGGCATCCCGTACGCGAAGCCGCCGGTCGGGGAGCTGCGCTGGAGGCCGCCGCAGCCGCCGGAGCGCTGGGCCGGCGTCCGCAAGGCGACGGCGTTCGGCGCGCGGCCGATGCAGCTTCCGGTCTTCGGCGACATGGTGTTCCGCTCCGCCGGAATGAGCGAGGACTGCCTCACGCTCAACGTCTGGACGCCCGCGAAGTCGCCCCGGGAGCGGCTGCCGGTGCTCGTCTACTTCTACGGCGGCGGATTTGTGGCCGGCTCCGGCGACGAGCCGCGCTACGATGGCGCGAGCATGGCGCGCCGCGGAATAGTCGCAGTTACGGTCAACTACCGGCTCGGCATCTTCGGCTTCTTCGCGCACCCGGAGCTGACCGCCGAGTCGCCGCATCACGCGTCCGGCGACTACGGCCTGCTCGACCAGAGCGCGGCGATCGAGTGGGTGAGCCGGAATATTGCGGCCTTTGGCGGCGATCCGAAGAGGATTACGATCGGCGGCGAGTCGGCCGGATCCTTCTCCGTGAGCGCGCAGATGGCCTCGCCGCTCTCGCGCAAGCTGGTTGCCGGCGGGATCGGCGAGAGCGGCGCGATGATCGGTCCCACTCTGCGCGCGGCATCGCTGGCCGATGCGGAGCGGAACGGCGCGGCCTTCGCGAAGGAGCGGGGCGCCGATTCGCTGGCGGCGATGCGCGCGATCCCGGCGCAGAAGCTGCTGGACGCGACGCGGAGCAACTCGTTTCGGTTCGGCCTGACCATCGACGGCTACTTCCTGCCGAAGCCGCCCTCCGAAATCTACGCAGCAGGCGAGCAGGCGCGCGTACCGCTGCTGGCTGGCTGGAATGCCGAGGAGATGAACGCCGGCGCCGTGCTCGGCCGCCGCCCGGCGACGCCGGAAGGGCTTGAGGCTGCGGTCCGCAGCCTCTACCCGGACCACGCCGACGAGGCGGCGAAGGCCTATGCGACCGCCAACGCCGCCGAGGCGAAGCAGGCGGCCACCGATCTGGCGAGCGCGCGGTTCACGGCATACGGGACCTGGAAGTGGCTCGACCTGGAGGGACGGACCAGCGGCAAGCCGGTCTATCGCTACCTGTTCTGTAAGACGAGGCCGAAGGAGTTGGGAGCGTACCACGCGGTGGAGATCGAGTACGCCCTGGGCAATCTGCCGCTCAA
>DATGJU010000435.1:0-3461 GCA_035295045.1 Chthonomonadaceae bacterium | reverse complement strand
GTGCTGGCGCATAGCCTTGGCAGCATTAACTGGATGCACTTCGCGGCTGCCCGCGGCGCGGACGCGCCTCCGGTCGCCGATCGCGTGCTCCTCGTGGCGCCTCCCTACATCGTGCCGCAAATCCTGCCGATCGACGTCGTTCCGGAGGTCGCGGCATTCTTTCCGCCGCCCTGCTCGCCCTCCGGCATCCAGGCGGCAGCGCACCAGACCGTCCTGATCGCGTCTGACACCGACGATTACGCGACGTTTGACCAGTCTTGCGGCTACGCGCGCGACCTGGACATCCCGATCCATAAGCTTCCGGGCGCCGGACACATCAGTCCGTACTACGGCTATGGCGAATGGCCGTGGGCTCTGGACTGGTGCCTCGGCCGGGCAGATCTGCCGCCCGTGCCCCGCGAAGGCTAGAACAGGCTGCCCTGTGCTTCGCAGGGATAGCTGCGCGCCGGAACGCCGAGAGCGCCCTGGACACGCCGGCACGTTGCCGGGGCGAAGCCCTCGTAGTCGTTGTTGCAGAAGATCCACGCCCTGCTCAGCTCGTGCTGGCCCCGGAGCAGCACGTCCGCCCACTGCCGGATCGAAGCGCTCCTGTCGCTCACAATGGCCCGGTGCTGCCGGAACGCGCCGTGCCTGCCGATGAGCCGAATGTACGCGAAATCCGCGGTGCGGGCAAAGCGGCGGGGTAACGTCCGGTAGTCGGAAGCTACCAGCGCGACGTTATGCTCCGCCAGCAGCGCAAATACATCCGGGACGATCAGCGACGCGTGCCGGAACTCGATCGCGAATTCGGCGTGCGGATCGGCAAGGCTGCGCAGGGCCGGAACCAGGCTTTCGAGCGCGGGCAGATCGGCGATCGTGAAGCTCGGCGGCATCTGAAACAGCATCGGCCCGCGCCTGGCGCCCATGGCCGCCATGGCGTGGATGAATTGTGCGAGCGGCGCTGCCGCGTCCCGCAGGCCGAGCTCGTGCGTTACGAGCCTCGGCACTTTGGAGCAGAACACGAATCCGGGCGGCGTGGCCTGCATCCAGTTTCGGATCGTGGCCGGTCGCGGCGTGCCGTAGAACGTCGAGTCGATCTCTACGGCGTCGAATGCCTGCGCGTAGAGCCGCAGCCAATCCTTGCTGGTGGCGTCGGCGGGATAGAATACGCCGTCCCAGTCCTCGTAGCTCCAGCCCATTCCGCCGACCGAGACCGGTATATGCAGCCGATCCGCTCGCGCGAGTGCGGATCTGCGGCCCATCGAATCCGCGGCGTTCTCAAGGGCGTTCACCATGCTCGTTTCGTCCATTCGGTTCCGTCGCCCGTCGGGCGATTTAGTTGCGTGCCGCGGGCGGTTCTGCTACACGCTGGAGCCCATCCGGCTATATCCGGAGATTATCCGACTACATGCGCCTTCAATCTCTTCTTTGCGCCTTTGCGCCTTCGCGTAAGAGCAGGCGAAATACCGCGGCGCGGTTCGGCGGCCTCGCGGTTCCGCTCGCGTTCGTGCTCGGCCTGCTCGCGTTCGCGCCCCCGCGCGACGTCTTCGTCATCCGTGTGGTTGACGCGCAGTCGGGGCGCGGAGTGCCTCTGGTCGAGCTGCGCACGACGAACGATATCGCGTTCGTTACGGACAGCAACGGCATCGTCGCGTTTCGAGAGCCGGGCCTGATGGACAGGCGCGTCTTCTTCACCATCACCAGTCCGGGATACGAATATCCGGCCGATGGGTTCGGCTATCGCGGGCTCGCTCTCCAGACGACGTCCGGCGGGACTGCAACCCTGAAGATCAATCGCATTAATATCGCGGAGCGGCTCTATCGGCAGACCGGCGAGGGCATCTACCGCGACAGCGTGCTCGCCGGCATCGATACGCCTCTGAAGCATCCCCTGCTCGACGGCGATGTGATGGGCCAGGACTCCGTCATCGCGGTGCCGTATCGCGGCGCGATTCACTGGTTCTGGGGAGACACGGGCAAGCCGGGCTATCCTCTCGGCAACTTCGGCATGACCGGCGCGATCACGCCGACCGACTTGGACCCGGACCGCGGCATCGACTTCAGCTATTTCACCGGAGCGGATGGATTCGCCCGGCCCATGATCCCAATCGACGCTCCCGGCCCGGTCTGGCTCACCGGCATCGCGCCCGTGGACCGCGGCACCCGGATGATAGGGTACTACACGCGCGTGAAGACGCTCGCTGAGGCCTACGAGCGTGGCCTGGCTCTGTACAACGACAGGACGGACCGGTTCGATCCGATCCTCCGGTTCGACGTGAAGAAGCCGCTGCCGCTTGACGGCCATCCGTTCCTCGCGCAATCCGGCCGACGGGACTATATCGTCGGCACGGTGGGCGGAGCGTCGCCGATGCCGTGGGCCCGCGTGCCGGCTGCTCTCGATTCCGTCAAGGACCTACGCTCTTACGAGTACTTCACCTGCCTCAAACGCGGACCAGACGGCAAGACTGTGCCGGACCGCGACGGCTCCGGCCGCCTGCTCTACGGGTGGAAGCCGGGCGGTCCGCCCATTACATACGATGCGCAACAGCGGCTGGTCCGACAAGGCAGCTTGAAGGCGGCCGAGGGGCCGTTCCACCTTCGCGACGCCGATACCGGCAGGCTGCTGCGTCCGCACAACGGCTCGGTCTGCTGGAACGCCTACGCCGGCCGCTGGCTGATGACATTCGGCGAGGTCGGCGGCGACGTGTCCAACCTGGGCGAAATCTGGCTTACGGAGGCCGATTCCGCCGTCGGGCCATGGGTCTACGCGCGCAAGATCGCGACGCATCCGCACATGGACTTCTACAATCCGACGCAGCAGCCGTTCCTGGACCGGGACGAGGGGCGGAAGATCTACTTCGAGGGCACGTACGTCAACACGTTCTCCGGCAACCCGATCGCGACGCCGCGCTACAACTACAACAATCTCATGTACCGCCTGTTGCTCGATGACCCGCGTTTGACCCTTCCTCTTCCCGTATATGAGCGCGCATCCGGCGGATACGGGATGCGGCCCGCGGAGCCCACCGCCCCGGGTGCGCTCCGGCGGATTGCCTTCTACGCGGTGCCGCCGCCGCATCCGCACGCCGGCCTGGTCGCCGTCTACCATTCAGACGCCGGCTTTCAGACATCGCCGCCCGCGCCGGACGCCGCGCCGCTCTGCTTCGCGCTTCCGCTCGATCGCGCGCGACCCGGAACCGAGCCGCTCACGGACCGGGACGGCAAGCCGATAGCGCGCGTCTGGACCAATCCGGAGAGCATTCTGATCGCCGACTTCGGGATAAGACCTGCCCCTCAGTCGCGGTGACACGAGGCGGCCCGGTCGAAACGGAATCGTCAGTTGGCCGCGCGATTGGCCGATTCACGAACAAAGGGACGGTGGGCCGACTTCTGCGGAGCGACACGGCCCTCCGCGGTCCCCACCACGACAGGCGCAATCGAGGCTAAGTAACTGGCTGAGGCGTTCTTGCGTGGGGTAACAT
>DATGJU010000434.1:0-12492 GCA_035295045.1 Chthonomonadaceae bacterium | reverse complement strand
AGCTGCTCGATACGGCGACGGGCGAGTTCCAGCCGGAGGCGATCAAAGGCAAGCACGGCTTCGGCGGCATCGCCTGGACGAGGGACGGCCGCACGCTCTACGCCACGGGCAAGGCGCGGGACGGGACGGTCTTCGTGACGCGGTTCGACGAGGCCGGCAAGGCGACGGCGACCAAGCCGATCGAGTTTCCGCTGAACTCCCGCATCGAGCCGAACTTTGCGGCCAAGGACTCGAAGCCGAGCGGCCTGGCGCTCAGCCCGGACGAGAAGACGCTCTACGTCTCGCTCTTCAACAACGCGACTCTGGCGGTCGTCGACTTGACGACCTACGATCCCGAGGCGGGCGGGGCGAAGTTCACCGAGGTGCCGGTCGGAAGCTCGCCGGAGCGCGTCGCGGTGAGCCCGCTCGGCGACAAGGTCTACGTGGCGAATCGGGGCGGTAAGACTCCGGAGGCTGGCGACACCGAGGACACGGCGGACCCGGTGGTGGTCGATCCGGAGACCTACAAGGCCTCGACGGCCACGCTCTCCGTCGTCAGCGCGGGCAGGGCGAAGGCGGACGCGGCGCACGCGGTGGTGAAGACGATCGACGTGGGGCTGCAGCCGGCGGACCTGGCCTTGTCGCCGGACGGCCGGTTCCTCTACACGGCGAACGCGAACGCCGAGTCGGTCAGCGTGATCAGGACGGCGGACGATACCATCGCCGAGACGATCCCGACCAGCCCGGCGCCCGGCAAGCTGGCGGCGAGCAGCCCGAACGGTCTCGCCGTGACGCCGGACGGCCGGACGCTCTACGTGACGCTCGGCGGCGACAACGCGGTCGAGGCGCTCGCGCTGGACGCGGCGGCCGGCGGCACGGCGGAGCGGACGAGGATCGCGGGGCTGATCCCGACGGCCTGGTTCCCGCTCGGCGTGGCGCTCGGCAAGGACGCGAAGACGCTCTACGTGGCGAACAGCAAGGGCATCGGCTCGGCGGGCGCGATCGCCAAGCGCAAGCGCACCGCCTTTACCGCCGAAACGCCGGAGGCCGGGCCGGGCGGCCTGGTCGTCGGCGATGATTTCGTCGGCCACAGCGTCTACGCGGTGATGGGCAGCGTCGGCATCGTGCCCGTGCCGGACGCGAAGACGCTTGCGCAGTACACGGCGCAGGTGGCGCGCAACAACCATTTCGACCGGATGGAGGCCGCGCTGAAGCAGAATACCGATCCGTTCTGGTCGCGGTTCAAGCACGTGGTGCTGATCATCAAGGAGAACAGGACCTACGACCAGATCCTCGGCGACATGCCGGTCCCGCCCGGCCACGTCGGCGGCGATCCGAGCCTTCTCATGTGGGGCGAGAAGATCACGCCGAACCAGCACGCGATCGCGCGGGAGTTCGGGCTGTTCGACAACATCTACTGCTCCGGCGCCATCAGCGCGGACGGCCACCACTGGCTGAACGAGGCCTTCGCGGACGACTACGACGAGCGAGCGATGAACAACTACCCGCGCTCCTATCCCTGCTGCGGCACCGATCCGCTCGTTTACGCGGGCAATCCGTTTCTGTGGCAGGCGGCGATGCAGGCAGGCCGCACCTTCTACAACTACGGTGAGTTCGGCCCGCTGCCGAGCATGAAGCGCCACTCGGACGCGGACTTCAGCGGCCGGTTCACCGTGACCGAGGACCGCAACCGGGACGTGGCGCACAGCGAGCGAGTGCTGGCGGACCTGCAGCCGGGAGCGCGCGGCCTGGCGCAGTACACCTCGATCTGGTTCGGCAACAACCATACGTCGGGCATCGCGCCGGGCGCCTACACGCCGGAGTCCTGCGTGGCGGACAACGACATGGCCGTCGGCAACGTAGTGGACGCGATCTCGCACAGCAAGCGGTACTGGCAGGAGGAGCCGACGGCCATCTTCATCATCGAGGACGACGCGCAGGGCGGCCTGGACCACGTGGAGGGGCACCGGACGACGGGCTTCGTGATCAGCCCGTTCAATAAGCGGGGCCAGACCTTCAGCACGAACTACAACCAGCTCAACATGGTCCGCACGATCGAGCTGATGCTGGACCTGAAGCCGCTCAACCAGTTCGACGCGGCGGCGGTCCCGATGCGGCCGGTCTTCCAGGAGACGGGCGACTTCCGGCCGTTCAACGTGATCAAGAACCGGGTGGCGCTGAATCTGAAGAACCCGCCGGCCCGCCGCCTGACCGGCACGACGCGCCACTGGGCCGAGGTCTCGGCGCGCCTGGACTTCTCGAAGCCGGACCGCGCGGACCCGGAGAAGGTGACGCAGGCGCTCTGGGTGCACACGCACGGCGACGCGGCGTACCCGCCCGCGGATGCGGCGCCCTAACCCCCCGGCCCCCTTCCCGCAAGCGGGAAGGGGGTGAGTGCGATGGGGTGAGTGGGTGATGGGGTGATGGGGTGAGTGGGTGATAGGGCGATGCGGCATACCCGCAGCCCCAATGTCCGTCCTATCCGTCCCATAAGTCCTATCGCCCCATTCCGACTCCGGCACGGAGGGGGCGCGTGATACGCGAGCTGGCGGAGCGGCGATCTCGGCCGGGGCGTACCGATGTGCGGCGTGGCGTTGCCTGCGTGTGGCGCTCCGGGCGCCACCAGATCCCAGCCGCAGCGCGTGCACCGGCGAACATCGCACCTACCCTTCGTATCTGCCACGACCCCATTACCCCATCACCTCATCACCCGCTCACCCCCTCATCCCGCGCGTGCGCGTACTTCACGATCTCGCAGTCCGCCACGGTGATCAGGCCCTCGGTCACCATCTGCTCCAGCTCGGGCAGGAATGCCGCGATCTTTTCGGGCGTGTCGACGAGCTCAATGCGGATCGGGAGGTCGGTGGAGAGCTCCAGCAGGGCGGCGCGGTGGATGCGGCTGTTCGCGCCGTAGCCCTCGATTCCTTCGGTAACGGTGGCGCCGGCGAGGCCCGACGCCCGGGCTCGCTGGACGATGGCGTTGTAGAGGCTCTCGCCGTGCCACCGGTCGCGGTTGCCAATGAAAACCGTCACGATCTTGCCAGCTCCACGGATCATCTCCATCCTCCAGGACCTGTGCCTCGAACCGCCAGTCCGGCGCCCTCCCTCCCCACGGCGCCCTCCGGCCCCACGGCAGCCTCCGTCCCCACTGCACCCGTCGGCAGCCGCGCAACACCAGCTAACACCCAACACCCCATCGGCCCTGCCCACGAAGTGAGCTTGGCGAACATGCCGGACCGTGTGGCCCCTGAAACCGTCACCCCGTCACCCCATCACTCCATCACCCATGCACCCTGAGCAGCAGCCGCGCTAGCACCACGCCGGCGTAGACGCCTGCAAATCCGACGATGACGCTGCCGATTATGTTCGCCGCGGCGCGCGCGAGCTGGCCGTCGGCGACCAGGCGGAACGACTCGTACTCGTAGGTGGAGAAGGTCGTGTAGGCGCCTACGAAGCCGATCGCGATCGTGAAGCGCCAGGCGTCGTTCCAGGCGAGCCGGTCCGCGAGGGTGGCGAAGAGGCCGAGGATCAGGCAGCCGGTAATGTTGATGATGAACGTGCCGTAAGGGAAGCCGGGCCCCCAGCGGTCAGCCGCCCACCGAGCGACGATGTACCGCGCGTTCGCGCCGACGAACCCGCCCAGGCCGACGAAGAGATAGGGGACGAGCCGGCTCACTTCAGGATCTCTCCCGACCCCTCGCGGGCGGGCGCAGGCGCCGCGGCCTCGCGTGGTCCGTCGTCGCTCGGGGCCGCGCCGCGCGACACTGCGGGCCGCGGAGCGCCGCCGAGCGCAGCCGGCAAGGCCTCCGCCCCGGCAGCTGGCCCGCCCGCGTCCTCGCCGACAGACTCGCGCGCCGCCCGCCCGCCCGTGTCCTTGGTGGCGGACTCGCGCGCCGCCGGCCGGTCCGCGTTCTCGGTGGCGGACTCGCGCGCCGCCGGCCGGTCCGCGTCCTCGCGCGCCGTTGATTGGCCCTCGCCATAGCCGAAGGACTCGCGCGCCGCCGGCTGGCCGCCATCCGCCGTTTCCGTGCCCACAGCCGGCGGCGCCGGCAGGGTGCTGGCCGTTGTGCGCTTCGTGATCGCGGATTGAACCGTCGGCAGCGTCAGCAGCGCGCCGACGAGGATCAGGCCCGCGCCGGCCCAGGTGAGCCTCGTCACCTTCTCGTTCAGGAAGAGCACGCCCAGCACCATGGCGAGGACGAAGCTGAGCTTGTCGATCGGCGCGACGTGGGAGACCGGTCCGTGCTTCAGCGCCGCGAAGTAGAAGAGCCACGAGAGGCCGGTGGCGATGCCGGAGAGGATGAGGAACGTCCAGTTGCGGCCGCTGAGCGTGCCCGTGAGCTTGAGCTCGCCCTGCGCGAGGACGATCCCGAAGGCGAAGATCAGGATGACGATGGTGCGGATGAACGTCGCCAGGTTCGAGGAGACGTTCGCCACGCCCATCTTCGCGAGCACCGCCGTAAGCCCAGCAAACAGCGCGGAGAGCCCTGCAAAGAGGGCCCAATCGTATTTCACGGCCTTGAAGCCTTTCCATTTTCCGCTATGGTCACGGGCGACGGCCAGCGGTTGAAACCGCGCCTGACATGACAGTTGTCCGCCTGCGCGGACACCGGCGCGGGGTTGTCGCGGTCCGCGCAACGGCATACGCCCGCTGGCTGTGTCGGCGCAGGCCGACGACTGCTTTGTCAGGCGCGACTTCCGTCGCCGGCGCCAACCAGCTACTTCTTCAGCACGTGCAGCAGCAGCGCGGCGAGGCTCAGGAAGATGCTGATGCCGATCACGTCCTGGAAGGCGGTCTCGAACGGGCCCGCCGTGAGCGCGGGGTCGAAGCCGGCGCGCTTGGAGATGAGCGGCACGACGGTGCCGACGATGCCGGCGATGTTGACCGACATGAACATGCCCAGGAAGACGACCAGGCCGAAACCCCAGTGCCGGTCCCAGATGCCGCCGACGGCGCCGAGCACGAGCGCGCAGGCGCCGCCGAGCATCGCGGTGGTGCTGACCTGCCGGACGACCGCGTGCTTCCAGTGCGCAAGCTGCACGTGGCCCGACGAGAGGCCGCGAATGATGATCGCCGCGGACTGCAGGCCGGTGTTGCCGCTGATGGCAGAGATCACCGGCATGAAGCTGGCGAGCAGGATGTAGCTCGTCAGCGTCTTGTCGAAGACGTGGATGACTACGCTGGCCAGCAGCTCGATCCCCAGCGTCGCCATGATCCAGGGCATGCGCAGCCGCGCGACCTGCGCCGGCGTCTTGCGCTCCAGCTCGTGCGCGTCCGAGCCGGACATGTGCGCCACGTCCTCGGCGGCCTCCTCCTGGATCACGTCGATCACGTCGTCGGAGGTGATGACGCCGATCAGCCGGCCGTCCGGCTCGGAGTCGACGACCGGCAGGGCGGTCAGGTCGTAGCGTGCGAAGATGCGCGCGACCTGCTCCTGGTCGCAGTCCGGCGGCACGGCGATGACCTCCGTCTGCATCAGATCGCGGATCAGCGCCGTCGACTCGGCGGAGAGCAGACGCCGCAGATCGACGGAGCCCTTCAGCCGGCCGTCCGCGTCCACGGCGTAGACGTAGAAGATGTGCTCGGCCTCCGTCTTCTCTTGGAAGCGCTTCAGCGCGTCGGCCTGCGTCGCATCCTCGCGCACGTCCACGAATCCGATGGACATGATGCCGCCCGCGGTATCGGCCGGGTAGTGGAGCAGCGCGCGGATTTCCTGGGCGGAGTCGCGGTCCATCGCGGCGAGGGTCTGCTCCGCGACGTCGCGCGCCAGGGCGCCGACGACGTCCGCGCCCTCGTCGGCGGGCAGCCACTGAAGGATCGCGGCCAGCCGGGCGGGCGCGACGCCGCGAACGAGGTTCGCCTCCGTCTCGGCGTCGACCTCGTCCAGCACGGCAGCGGCCTCGCCGGCGTCCAGCAGGTCGAAGACCCGCTTGTCCTCCTCCGGGCTGAGGAAGAGCAGCGCGTCGGCGAGATCGGCCGGGTGGTAGCCGTAGAGGAGGGCTCGCAGCGCGTCGGTCTGGTCCGGCGCGAGCCTGGCGCGGATGTCGCTCGCGACGGCCATCGCGTCGCTGCGTACGGTCAGGAGCCGCTTTCGGATGGTAAAAGTGGTCTGTGTGTCGCTCATGGTGCGGGCCGGCGGTTAATTCGCGCGCTTTGGTCCGATCTCCTTGCGGAAGCTCGAATCAACGCAGCGGGCGGGTATAATGGGGCGGCCGGAGCGGTGCCAAGAAGATCATTGCTCGGCGGATTCGGGCGCGTACGCGAGGACGCGCCCCGGAGACCCGCCCTCCACGCCAGAAAGACCGTGGAACAAATCGGCGATTAGAACGTTTGTTAGTGTAGCCTGTGATTGCAGCCGTTCGCGGTTTGCGATGCAAGTCGCCCCTCAACGGCTCATTGTGGCAGACTGACACGGAAACGGACACGATCCTCGCATGGTTTCGAGCCGTAATTACGTCTCTTCGCCGTTCTCGCCCGGTGACGTCCTGGCCCTGCTCTCGAAGATCGACGACATCGAGCCGGGGCTCTATCTCCTTTACTCCGTATCCGCCGACTGGGCGGTCCTCCGCCTCGTAATCGATGACGAGAAGACCGAGCGCGTCTACGTCACCCGCACCGAAGTGACGCTGCCGGCCAAGCTGCTCCTCCTGTTCCAGTCCGTGGGCCTGCGCCTCTCGCTCAAGGAGACGCTGGAGCACTGACCAGGCCGGGCAGTGTGGCCGAGCGGCGTTCGACCGACATCGGACCGCCAGCTTGACGCCGAAAGATCGGAGCCCCCATGCGATTACGCGCCTTCTGTCCCGCAGTCCTTGTTCTGTCACTATGTTGGCTCCCGGGCGCCGCCACCGCACGGGTCCCGAATAAGGCCGCGCGGGCCGACGCGGTGCGCGCGGTCGTTATCCGCCGCATAATTGCGACGTTGTCCGATGGTGCCGAACGGACCTATAAGGCGTACTACCTGGAGATTGGGCGTGGGAAGGACCCAGGCCCCGATCTAGTGAAGCGCTTCCATGGCAACAAGCCGGCCGTGAAGCCGGTTTCGCGGTCCCGTATCAACCTGAAGGCTAAGAATCCGTTTCTCTATGCCGTCGAGGACCGCAAGACGCACCTGACCGGCGTGATCGTCCGGGTCGGCGCCGTTTCGTGGCTGGCACACCGAGCCAAGGTTCACGGCGGATTGTATTCCGGCTACCGGAGCGGCACGGAGTCTTTATACACGGTCGTCCGTACGCGCAGCGGCTGGACTATTGAGTCAGAGGGCGACGCTGTGAAGTACTGAGTTACGGCGGGACTTGCGTGCCGTAGATGCACGACGAGGCGCGGCGCCGGGCGCATGCCGACGATGCCGGCCAGTGTTCGTGGCCGGCCGCGTATCCCGGCGATGACGGGCAGTGATAGCAGTCCGCGGCGCACCCAGGCGACAATGGGCAGTGATAGCGGCCGGCGGCGCATCCAGGCGATGACGGCGCTGGCCCCAGGGTCGCTACCGTGGCTCAGAGCGCGGTCGGCAGGCCGCCGGACTCGCGGGAGGTAACGGCCGCGCTGCAAAAGGCGATGATCTCGCGCGTCTCGGCGTAGGGGATCGGCGGCTGGTCGGTCTCGCACATCCGGATGAAGGCGCGCAGCATCTCCCGGTAGAAGGCCGCGCCCTCGATCTGGATCACCGCGTTTCCCTTCTCGTAGTGAATGACGGCGCCGAAACTGTACTTGCCGTCGCGGATGCCGCGGACCGTGCCGGCGTGGCCGCTTTCCCACAGGCCGGCGTTCACCTCGCCGCGGTCGCCGCCCATGAACTGGACCGACTTGCAGCCGACGCCCATCAGCGCGAACAGCAACTCCGCGCCGTGGATTCCGTAGTGCAGCAGGCCGGGGTTGCCGGGATGGAGGGCGGCCGCGGTCCAGGTATCGGCCGACAGGATCTTGCCCAGCTCGGCGGTGCGCGCGATCGCCTGCGTCACCAGCGGATCGTATCGCAGCGCGGAACAGGACATCAGCGGCGATGCGTGCTTCTCGGCGAGGCGGATCATGGTCTCGGCGTCCGCCACGGTTTCGGCGAACGGCTTGTCGACGAAGACGGGCATTCCCGCCTCGAGGAACGGCCGGGCCCGCCACAGGTGCTTCGAGCCCTGCTGCGACTCGATCATCACGGCGTCGATCTTGCCGATGAGCTGCTCCGGCCGCTCGACCAGCTCGATGCCGTAGCCCTTCAGCGTCTCCGCGTAGCCGGGAATTCGCTCCGGCATCATCTCGGACTCGCCGGGGCAGCCCGCCACCACCTTCGCGCCATCCACCCACTCCGTCTCGGCGACGCCGATGTGGTTCAGCCGCTGCGTGAACGCCACCACGTGCGACGTATCGAAATCCACCAGGCCAATGCGGATCATGATCGCTCCTTTGCGTGTCTGTCCCCGTCGGTCAGCGCGGCAGGCCGGCGATGAATCTCCGCTCGTCCGTGTCGAGCTGGTCGAAGAGCCGCTTCCGGCGCAGGTCGAATGAGCGGCGGGGCTGGCCGTCCGGCGTTCCGCGCTGGCCGCCGTTGTGGAAGCACCAGCCGGCGGCGCCGCCTGCTCGCGCGCCCTTCAGGTCCGCGGTGAAGTCCTCGGCCGTGGGCTGCCAGTCCGAGTAGCCGCGGCGGAGCGGCTCCTGGTAGAGTACCGGGACGGCGCGGCCGATCTCGCGCATCCAGGCCAGCAGCGCGCGCGTCGTCGCCTCGGTCTGCGCGGGCGACTTCGGGTCGCGCGGCCGGTGCGGGCAGACGAAATCGACTTTCGCCGTCAGCAGGTACTCGCGCAGCTCGTCGCGCGAGATGTCGCCGCCGTGTGAAGCAGTGACCAGCAGCTCGGGATCCAGCGCACGGGCACGGTCACGTAGCTGGCGCAGCTCGTCCATGCTTACGTTCCGCCTGTCGCCGACGTTGCGCTCGTTGGCCAGGTCGAGATACCAGTTCCGATGGTGCTTGAGCGCGCCGAGAACGGTTTCAACCGCGGTGGTCAGCGTGGCCAGGTCCGCCAGGTGGGGTGGAGCGCCGCTGCCGCGCGCCAGCGTCACGTCCACGACGAGGCCCTGGCGGTCGCAGGCATCCACGAGCGCCCTGAGCCGGCCCAGGTACGGCTCGCGCGGCCGGCCGGCGCCGTCCACGGCCGACACGTCGCTGCCGAAGAAGTCGCAGACCGCCCAGACGCGCAGCCAGCGGAAGCCGTCCCGCTTGATCTCGGCCAGGTCGCGGCGCAGGTTAGTCGGCGGCGCGCCCAGCCCCGCGTAGTAGCTAATGCCGAGCAGGAACTCCGGCCGGCCGTTTACCGTAAACTGCGTGCCGTCGATTCCGAGCCGCGTGCGATTGGCGGGCTGCGCCGCGCCGGCACGCGAAGCCCCAGGAACGAGCAAAGCGACGGCGACCAGCGCGGCGCGCGCCGTGATGGCTGGGCGTGCCAGGGCTGCCGCTGCGCCGGCCGCTGCGGCGAGAAAGTTGCGCCTTGAGAGCTCGACGGAATCCATGGCGTGCCGTGGTCACCGATCGCTGCTGGCTGCGGCGCGCCCGCGCTGCGCGGGCAATCGCCGCCTCGGCCTCCGCCTTGCTTCGCGGCACGCTGTGCGATCTCCTGTGCCGGCAACGAAGCGTTTCTCCTCAATGTGCTGGATTCTGCAAACCGCGCCCTGCCAGGCAACCTGTGGCCCGTGGCTTGAAGTTTGTGGCTTGTGGCTGGTGCTTGTGGCTGGTTCTTGTGGCTTGCGGCTTGTGAGCAGTGGAGTGTGGATCGGTGAAGCGGAGGGATTGCCGCGTCCGTAGTCGAATTCGGGACTCTCGGCGGGCGGCGAGCGTTATTGGCGCGGTCGGCCGCCGGCGCTCGGTTTCAGGATGCGAGGATCACCGTGAACTATCGCAGGATGAGCTTTCACTGGCGAGGCTTGAACCGGCAGGGTGTGAGCATGTGGACCGGGTCGCTGACGCCGCTGCTGTGGATCGGCAGGATATTCTCGGTGTACGGCCCGATCGCGGGCGTCGGTGGCCTGAGCGCGCTTGCGTACGGCCTCTTCGCGCACCAGATGCACGGCGCTGCTGGCGCACTGTCGGCCGTCGGGCTGATACACGGCGTGGTCTTCACCGGCGTCGGCCAGTGGGCCTTGCACATGCGCCGGAAGGTTCTGCGCCTCGCGCCGCCCGAGGTGGTCCGCGAGCGGTACGGGCTGGAGCCGGCGGCGCTGCAGCAGCTCGCCGCGGAGCGCAACGTCCGGCCGCAGTTGATCCTTAACGGCGAGCCGTATTACGAGCCGGCGGACGTCGTGGAGGCGCTGAGCCTGCTGCGCGCGAGCTCCGCCGCGCAGGCCGCGCCCGATTCGCTGCTGCGGGCCGCCGGCGGCGCGGGCGTACCCCGGCAGGACGCGCTGCTGCGGGCGTCCGGCGAGCCGCATTCAGTGCACGACGAGGCGGCCAGGACTGCGGCCAGCGAATACCAGGCGGCCACACTCGACCTGAAGCGCTTCGAGGCCTCACACCGGCCGGCAAATGGAAGTCAGGACGTGCAGGTGAGTAACGCAGTTCATCGCGGACCAGCCGGATAGTCCCGCCGAGGCATAGCGAGATGACGAAGCGCTGGACGTCCCGCCGTATGAGCGAAACGCCGAACGCGTGCGACAGGTTCGGCAGCGGTACTGGGCTGGCGATGTGACGCCTTGCAAATACGGGCCTTCGCCGAGGCGCTACTGAATGAACTCCTTCGCTGTACGGCCCGCGGAAACGTATCCTTCGGACACAGGTCCTGCTTTGCCTGGCGGTTCGCGCTGCTCCTTTGAGAGGCGTTGAGCCGAACATGTCCGCGTCCGGATTAGGCGGCGGCGGCGGCGCCGCGATGACTTACGCTTGACGACACCATCCGATGGGAGCCCTTCATCCTATGTTTCTAACCCGATTCCACGGCGCGGGCGCCGCTCTTACGCTCGCCCTGGCCGCGCTGCTCGCCGCCCCCGTTCACGCCCAACGACAAGCCACGAGCCGCAAGTCACAAGCCGCCAGACACGATCTGCAAGCTACCGCCAGCCTGCAACCAGAAGCCAGGAACCAGCAACCAGCAGCCGCCATCCACGCCGGCCTGCTGCGCTACCCCTGCGTCAGCGCGACCGATATCGCCTTCGTGCATGCGGACAAGCTGTGGCTGGCGCCGCGCGCCGGCGGAACGGCGCTGCCGCTCGCGACGCCGCCCGGAAGCGTGATGCTTCCCAAATTCAGCCCGGACGGCGCTACGATCGCCTTCACCGGCAACTACGACGGCAACCCGGACCTGTATACGATTTCCACCGCGGGCGGCCAGGCCTTCCGCGTTACGCACCATCCCGCGGCGGAGCGGCTCTGCTGCTGGTCGCCGGACGGCAAGCTGGTGTTCTCAAGCAACGGACTGTCCGGACAGCCGCGGGAGGATCAGCTCTTCGTGGTATCGCCGAAGGGCGGCCTGCCGGAGAGGCTGCCGGTGCCGTACGGCGATGACGCCGCCATCAGCCCGGACGGCCGTTACCTGGCCTACACGCCCTCGACCACGGACTTCCGCACGTGGAAGCGGTACCGCGGCGGATGGGCCCAGGACATCTGGCTCTTCGACCTGACGACGAAGGCGGCAAAGCGCATTACGGACTGGGAGGGGACGGACACGCTGCCCATGTGGCACGGCACGACGATCTACTACCTTTCGGACGGTGGGCCGGAGCACCGGCTCAACGTCTGGCGGTACGAGACGAAGAGCGGCCAGCGGCAGCAGGTGACGCATCTGGCCGACTACGACGTGAAGTGGCCGTCCATCGGGCCCGGACCGAACGGCGGCGGGGAGATCGTGTTTCAGTACGGGCCAGATTTAGAGCTGCTGGACCTGCCGACGAAGCAGATGCGGTCCGTCGCCGTCCGCATCCCCGGCGATCAGAGCGACAGCCGGCCTCACTCCGTGGACGTGACTCACCTGATCAGCGACTGGAGCATGTCGCCGAGCGGCAAGCACGTTGCGATCGAGGCGCGCGGCGACATCTGGACGGCGCCTGTCAAGGAGGGCACGCCGCGGAACCTGACGCACTCCAGCGGCACCGCGGAGCGCACCCCCGCCTGGAGCCCGGACGGGCGCTGGATCGCCTACCTGTCCGACGCGACCGGCGAGTACGAAATCTACCTGAAATCGTCGGACGGAACTGGCGAGGCCCGGCAGCTCACGAAGAACGGACACGCCTTTCGCTTCAACCTCAACTGGTCTCCGGACTCGAAGATGCTGCTCTTCACCGAGAAGACCGGCACGCTCTTTCTTCTAAACGTTGCATCAGGCGAGATCAAGACGGTCGACAAGGACCCGCTTGCCCGCACGTTCAGCGCCAACTGGTCGCCGGATAGCCGGTGGCTGGTCTATTCCCGCGCCACTCCGGAGAACCTGCGCACTTCGGCGATCTTCCTCTACAACGTCGGTACCGGGCAGGCGAAACAGGTCACCAGCGGGATGTTCAACGACAACGGACCGGTTTTCGACCACAAGGGCGACTACGTC
>DATGJU010000433.1:0-12636 GCA_035295045.1 Chthonomonadaceae bacterium | reverse complement strand
CCGTCTGCTCGCCGCGCTCAGCCTGGTGCAGGACGGAGACGATCTGCTCTTGCGAAAACTGTCCTTTCTTCACGATGCTCCTCCGTTTTGGTAGAGGAGTCTAACATATTCCGTGGACTAGATTTTCGGGGGCATATCACGAACAACATGCGACGGATGTTGACTAGACCAGCACGATTGAGCCGAAGGGCGGATACTGTCGCGCGCCCGATAGGCGTGAGGCCGACCACAAGCGTGAAGTCAGCGGACCACCCGAAATGCTCGCGCCACTGGTCGCGCCTCGGATGAAATAGCGGTGCGGACAGGTCGGTCAGATCGTCGTTGGCCTCTGTTTTCGTCTGCTTGTAGCTGTTGCAGCCCTGTCAGGAGAGGGCAAGATTGTCCAGCGAGGCGTCGCCGCCACGCGCGACGGGGTGGATGTGCTCGACGGAGAACGGATCCGATGCATACTCAGCCTGGTTACGGCAGTATTCGCAACAGGAATTGGCCCGCTCGCGGACACGGCGCCTGACCGTTGCGCTAACGAACGGTCTATTCACGCCTGCGCGCGGAAAGGCCTAGCTGGTCCATGACCTCATCGAGGGAACAGCCGCGAACGGCGGCCAACTGGCCGAGCTTTTCCAGCCTCGTGGCGTCGTACAACTCTGCCCTATCGGTAAATTCAAGCAGCTCCGCGTACTCATCGTGCGTTAAGGCGCCCGTGTCGCGTTTCTTGAGCAGCGCGCGGTAGCGGCGCTGAAATTCGGCCGGTCTCGACTCGTTAATGCCCCGAATCAGCTCCACCTCGCCGGCTGAAAGGTTCGCGCGCTGTCGTCCAGCGCGCACCCGCAGCACACGCTGCGAGAACTGTTCCAACTCGTCCGCGCCCATCTGTTCCACAGCATGGAAGATCTCGTCCTGAGAGGGTGTCACCCGCGCAGTTGTAGTCCGCATGTTATTCGCCCATCCTGATTCAAATACGCCATCACGCTTCTCCGCGACGCGGCCGCGGCTGCCACGCAGAGCGGCTCGCGTCAATCAGCTACGGTTCGCAGTGGTCGTTCGTATCCTCGATGCAACAATCGAAGTATACCACGAAGCCAAGAGTGGCCTTCTCCAAACCAGCAACGCCGTCCTCGGTAGTCGTTTCGTGCCTTTCGTGGACGATGACCCGCGTCACTCCGTGAGACCATGCCGCGCGAACAGCAGCTCCTTCACCTCCGCTACGGAGTTCGCGGCGAAGCGCCTCGCCGTGTCCAGCTCGCGCGCGCCGACTTGCGGCGCGGCGTGGTCCGTCAGGGTGGTGAGGCCGACGCGGCGATGCGGGTAGGAGGCGGGGATCGCGTCCGGCAGGTCGGTGCGGGTGAGGGCGGCGACTGCCAGTGTCCACATGCGCGGCACCGTCGTCAGATTGTAGCCGCCGCCGCCTAGAGCCACGATGGGCTTGCCGAGATCGCGAACGTCCTTCACGGCCTCCAGCCACCCGTGCGCGGTGAGGCAGACATGCGCGAGCGGGTCCAGCTCGTGCGCGTCCGTGCCCATCTGCAGCACGATCGCCCCCGGGTCGAATGCCCGCAGCAGCGGGAGCGCCGCCGCGCGCCATGCCTCCAGCCAGGCCGCGTCGGTCGTGTACGGTGCGAACGGCACGTTGACGCTGAAGCCCTCGCCGGCTCCCTCGCCGATCTCCTCCACAAATCCCGTACCCGGAAAGAGCGTCCTCCCGCTCTCGTGAAGCGAGATCGTGAGGACGGTAGGATCGGAATAGAATAGCTCCTGCACTCCGTCGCCGTGGTGGACGTCGATGTCCACGTAGGCGACTCGCGCGAACTTGCGGCGCAGGCGGCGCGCGGCGACCGCGCAGTCGTTCAGGACGCAGAAGCCGGCGGCGCGGTCGTGGTGCGCGTGGTGCAGCCCGCCGGATATGTTGAACGCCACCTGGTCGCCGTCCAGCAGCGCCTGCGCCGCCTGTGCGCTCGCGCCCGCGTAGAGCAGAGAGGCGCCGTAGATTCCCTCGAAGATCGGATTATCGCCGCCGCCGAAGCCGTATCGCTGCATTCCGCGGACCGGCTCGCCGCCATCCAGTGTGTTCACCATCTCCAGGTAGTCCCGGCTGTGCGTCTCCGCTGCCTCCTCCCAATCCAGCATCTCCGGCGCAGCCACTTCGATGGCCGAGCCGAGCACTCCGTAGCAATCCAGCAGGTCCCGCGTCATACGCAGCCGCACGGGCCGGAGCGGGTGCTGCGGTCCCATATCGTATCTCAATAGGGCGTCGGAGTAGAAGAAGGGTGGAGGCATCGTGATCTCTCCAGTTCATTATTCTTGGAACCAAGGCTGGGGCGTTAGCGTCGTATCCGCACAACCGCGATATCGGAAGCCTGACTGGCGGTCCCGTTGTTCTTCAGGTGCCTCGAGTTGGCAGCAGCGGTAAACCGCTCCCACGGGAGCGCAAGCTGCGCCGGCCCGGACCGAAAGCGGAGACAAAAAACCACCATGGCTTCGTCCGTACATGCCCGGCAACCGCTCCGGCACGCAATGGCGGCGGAAGGAGAATGAGATGTATATCCTGTTCTGGATTATCGTCGGTATCGTCGCCGGCGCGCTTGCCAAGATGGTCGTTCCGGGCGAAGGACCCGGCGGAATCCTTGGCGACCTGATCATCGGGATCCTGGGCGCGCTCGTCGGCGGGTTCCTGTTCAACATGTTCGGCCACGCCGGCGCGGGAGCGCAATCGGGCTATAGCTGGCTGTGGAGCATTCTGGTCGCATTTGTTGGATCCGTGGTCCTGCTGTTCATATTCCGCGCGGTGAGCACGCCACGCACGAGCGTCTAACCCGCGCCGCGCGATCCGCGGAGCCGGCGGTGGCCGCCATCGCTCCGCGGATCGCGCGGCAGGCGAGGCCGATCGTAACCTGATCCGGACGATCGGATGAGCCGATAATGACCTCGCAATAACCTAATAGCGACCGTCCATTCGGACAGAATTGAATAACGACAACCGCATAGAGACAACCGAATAGCGAGCAAAACCGAATATAGACAATGAAACAGCGACTCAAATGCCCTGCCAGGAGCCGACGGCTCGATCGCAGGGCATTTGCACGTCGGGGCGGCCCAACTCCGAGCCGGCTAGCAGTAGTGGATCAGGGCGCGCGCCTCGTGACCGCCAAGCGCATAGCGCCCGCCCAGAAAGTCCAGCTCGATCACGAAGCCGAAGCCGGCCACCACGCCGCCAAGCCGCTCAACCAGCCGGGCGGCCGCCGCGGCCGTCCCGCCCGTCGCCAGCAGGTCGTCGATGATCACCACTCGCTGGCCGGGCCGGATCGAGTCGGAGTGGAGCTCCACCGTATTCGTTCCGTACTCCAGATCGTACTGCTCCGTAACGCGGTCATAGGGCAGTTTGCCGAGCTTGCGCAGCGGAATGAAGCCCAGCCCGAGCTCGATCGCGATCGGCGCCCCGAAGATGAACCCGCGCGCCTCGATGCCCAGGATCGCATCCGGCCTCTGCGCCCGCGCCCAGCCGGCCAGCAGTCCCGTGACTTCCTTGAGCGCCCCCGCGTCCTGTACGATCGGCGTGATGTCCTTGAAGAGGATGCCGGGCCTCGGAAAGTCCGGCACGTCCCGCACCAGGCCCTCGGCAAGCAGCTTACCCATCGGTCTCCTTCCACTTGCCGAGCGTCTCGGCGTAGGGCGGCCGTAATACGCCGCGCTCCGTGACGAGCGCCGTGATCAGGTCGCCAGGCGTCACGTCGAACGCCGGATTCAACACCGACACGCCGTCGGGCGAAATCGGTACGCCATCGATGTGCGTCATTTCCGACGCCTCCCGCTGTTCGATCGGGATTTCGTCGCCGCTCGCGAGCTTGAAGTCGATCGTGGAGAAGGGCGCAGCGACGTAGAATGGGATGCCGTGGTGCCGCGCGACGATCGCGAGCGGATAGGTGCCGATTTTGTTCGCTGTGTCGCCGTTGGCGGCGATCCGGTCCGCACCGACGATCACGCAGTCGACGCGGCGCTGGCGCATGAGGCTGGCGGCCATGTTGTCCGCGATAATCGTGACCGGGATATTGTCCTGCGCAAGCTCCCAGGCCGTGAGCTTCGCGCCTTGAAGCCGCGGCCGGGTCTCATCCGCATAGACGTGGACGCGCTTGCCGGCCTCGACCGCCGCGCGGATCACGCCGAGCGCCGTGCCGAAGCCGACCGTCGCGAGCGCCCCGGCGTTGCAGTGAGTAAGCACGTTGCAGCTCTGGGGAAGCAGCTCAGCGCCGTAGCTGCCCATCTTGCGGTTGACGGCAATGTCCTCATCCAGCATCAGCAGAGCTTCGGCAAGCATCGCGTCCTTGATATCGAAGGCGCTGCCCTCCGCCGCTTCCGCGATCGCCAGCATTCGGTCCACCGCCCAGAATAGGTTTACAGCCGTCGGCCTGGACGCCCGAAATGTGTCGGCGATGTCGTTTAGATCGCACAGGAACGCCTCGCGATCGTCGGCCTCGATGCTGTGAGCGCCCTGAGCCATGCCGAGGGCGGCAGTGCAGCCGATGGCCGGCGCTCCGCGGACGATCATGGTCCGGATCGCCTCCGCCACGTCCCGCCAATTCTCCATGTCGACGTAGCTCAGGCGGCCCGGGAGCGCCGTCTGGTCGATCAGCCGAACCTTGCCGGCCCGCCACTGCACCGTCTGGAGCGCCGCGTTCTCCCCATTGGACCTCATTACTTACTTGCCTCCTGCTGGTACCGCTATCCGAACGTCTATCCTATCTTGGCGTGATCGAGCGCGTGATGGCATGGGCTATCGAGATCGAGCGGAATGCGCCCGATCAGCTCCAGCACGACGCTCTTAACCCGCTCCGCGTTCTTTTGGAAGACCGCGTACACCTCGTCGGACGTGACCGGAGTGACCTGCTCGCCGGCCGCGATCCCGGAGTCGTAGTCGGTGATCAGCGAGATGTTGACGACCGCGATCGCCTGCTCCAGCGCCAGGTGCGCCTCCGGGTAGGCCGTCATCCCGATTACCTGCCAGCCGGCCTCCGTGAACCACCGGCTCTCCGCCTTGGTGGAAAAGCGCGGCCCCTGTATTACGACGATGGTACCCGTTTCGTGCACGGTGATGCCATGCTCGCGAATAACTTCGATGGCGAGGCGGCGAAGATGGGGGCAAAATGGGTCCGCGGCGCTTACGTGGTATACCTCGGGGCCCTCGTAGAATGTATCGGCGCGGCCGCGCGTACGGTCCACGTACTGGTCGCAGACCACGAAGTGCTCCGGCTGCACGTGCGCCTGCAGGCTGCCGGCGGCGCACGGGCTGATTAGGTAGCGGACGCCCAGGTGCTTCATGGCCCAGACGTTCGCCCGGTAGTTGATCTTGTGCGGCGGAATGGAGTGGCTGCGCCCATGGCGCGGCAGAAACGCGACACGCTTCCCGGCATGCTCTGCGAGGAACAGAATGTCGCTCGGCGGGCCGTACGGCGTCTCGATCCGTACCTCCTGCACATTCTCCAGCAGCGAGTAGAACCCGCTTCCGCCAAACACGCCGATCTCCGCGGCCGGCTGCTCGAAACCGCTCAATACCATAACGTCTTCCATAAAACTGGCTCGTCGATGCACTTGCTCGGCGCGGCGACCGATCGCCGGGTAACTGGCCGTTGTCGTCCCAAGGAAGAGGGATCGGCCCGATACGCCTACGTCTGCCGGCCGTGAAGAGTATACCTTCCACGGACCCGACTGTCCGCAGCGCGTTCAGCCGGCACTGCAGTCTGCGCCCTGCACGGGAACCTGTTCGACTGCAATTGTCTCACATCGAATGGCCATCGAGTGCTCGTGGGGCAATTCGGAAGTGACTCGCCGGAGTCTCCGGGAAGGAATTGCGGTATCGGTTCGTCTCGCCGGGATGTCGGATGCGGGACCTCCCAGCAAGTGTTCAGATGAAAGGGAGCGCGGCGTGTCGATTGGAATCACAGGCGAGTTAGTCACGTTCGGCGAGCGCACAGTCCCGTTCCGACTATTTCCCGGACTTGTCGAGAGCCACCTGCGGTGCGTTCGCAAGGCGAAGGAGATCGAGCTATTCGCCGCTCAACTAAGCCCGGACGCGGCTGAGGAACAATGGAAGGAGCTTGCATGGCACTCTTCGCCTACATCCAGGAATGGTAGTCCCCGGGCTTCGCCGGTCCTTCGGCCGTCGCTCTAGCTCCTGCGCCAATAGGCCACCAAGAAGTACCGTGACCGCAATCGCCCAGATTCAGCTGCCCTGAGATTACTGCGGTACTTCGTTGTCGGCTCGATCGAGGTGCACATGAAGATTCACATCGCCCCTGGCTAGCTCGACGCCAGGTGTGCCCCTCAGCCGCCAGCGCCGCCTTCGACCTCATACCTGCCCGGTGGCATGGAGTAGGATGCCCATGATCTTGGGCAGTCGGTCGATGTGGTAGCTGCGTGAATCGAGGCGCACTGTCGACCCCTCCAGCTCCATGAAGCGCCATAGCTCGCCGATCGTAACCACGCCGTAGATGCGGTCGATCGTCGTGCCGTCTCGCTCGTTGAATCGCTGGGCGGCAATCATCTCCGCTCCGCACTGGGCGTAGCCGCGCTTCATGTCCTCGTTCTTCGCCTCGGCCACCATGAGAACGGGGGACTTGACAAAGAGCTGTTCCGCGGATCGGGTGATGATGTAGTCGCAGACGCCATTCAGCCCCTGCGCCTCGTCGATCGTAAACTCGACGCCCGATAGCAGTCCGATCTCGCGATTCTTGAGCAGCCACAACTCCAACAGGACCGGTGCGATGATAAACTCGGAGCGCGACTTCTCCGTCGAAGTTGTCAGCGCAAGCGGGATCATGATTTCGAGCCGCGCTTGAAACTCAGGGCGCAAAGTTGCTTCCGGCACGTCGGCGAAGAGGTCGGTCGTCTCGTCGATAGTCAAGTTGAACTGCCGAGTCAGCACAGGTAAGGTGAACTCGGAGTAGGCCATAAGGATGTCCTCCACTCTACTACAGCAGCGCCGGTCGGGTTGAGCAGACTGGTTCGGAGGTTCCGTCCCTACCCCCGGCGGCCGAACTTCTGGGCGAGAAGGCTCTCGAGAAACAGCATGCCCAGCACGGCGCAGATCATCGAGTACCAGATCTCGGCGCCGTAGCGCGCTCGGCTCACCATGGCTCGGATCTGTTCCGGGCTCTGCGCCACGGCGAGATCGTTGGTAGGCACGCCGGCCTCTGCGACGGCGCGGCGCGGGTCCGTGTAGGCGAGGTTGGACTCGTCGCCGGGCAGGCCGACGGCGAACGCGTCCGAGGTACCGCTGCCGGCAACCGCTACCCGGTAGATGCCGGCCCGGCTGGTGCCGTCGTATCGGAACGTTACGCCACGCGAGTCCAGTGTGCTGCTCTGGCTGGAGGTAACGCTGTCCGGCGCGGTCACTCGCACCGCCTTGTTCGCGTCCTTAAGCGGCAGCGAAAGGAACAGCGGCTCATCCAGCTTGAGGTTCCGGTGCGAGGTCGCGCCCTGGCCGAGATAGAACATAAGCTGGTAGACCAGCGGCACGTAGCTGGACTGGAGCGGCAGGTCATTCCAGAGCCGGCCCGCCGTGCTCGCCGCGAGCACGACGTGTCCCAGGCCGACCTGTCGCTCGACAAGTGCCGGATCGCCGTTGTTGTAGCGGATCATCACGCGGACCGCGCCCAGGCTGGCCTCGTCATTCGCGGGATCGAGCGCGTAGTAGGTGAAGAACTGCGCGCCGGACAGGTGAAGGTTGGTCGTGTCCTTGAACAGCGATAGCGCAGGATGCCGGATCGAGCTCGGATCGAGCTTAAGCCCGCTCTTCTCGTCCAGCTTTTTCCGCGCGCCCAGTCTGGCCGGCAGCAGACCGGCGCCGCCGAGCGCCGCATTCACCTGCCGGGCGTCCGTGTCCGGGCCGGGGAAGAGGACCACGCCGCCGCCGGCCTTCACGTACTCCGCCAGCGCAGCGCGGTCGTTCTGCGACAGGCCGTCAGCCATGCCGGCAATCGCGACCACGTCGTAGTCGCGCAGCGTAACGCCGGACAGGCTCTCGCCCTCGCGCAGCCTGGGCTGCAGGCTTTCCAGGCTCTCGTCCGGCGCCATCGCCTTGACCAGGAAGTAGCTCTCGCTCTGCGACGGATTGCGCGCCGGCCGCGGATCGAGGACGAGAACCTTCACGCGATCGCGGACGCGCACCACGAACGGCGCCGAGTTGTCGTGCTCCAGCATGTCTACGTTCGCGGGATCGTTCAGCGAGATGCTGCCCGTGTGCGTGCCGGTCCGCACGAACTGGTGGATGAACTCCGCGGTGGCCGAACCGCCGGGAGGGACGGAGACGCGGGTCGAGGCCTTCGGCGCACCGTCCACGATGAGATTGACCAGAAGGTCGTTGCGCGGCTTGATGCCGTGGTTCACGATCCGCGCGTCGATCCGGGTGGCGAGCTGCGGAGTGACGAGCTCGCTGCCGAGGATGGGGCTCTCAACCTGGAGGTTGTCGCGCTCGTTCTCGCCGCTTCCCGCCGAAATCCAGTTGACGCGCGCCAGCTTGCCCATCTCGGACCAGGTTGCGCGCGCCGATTCCTTGCGGCTTGTCGCCCAGGCATCGGACTGGTCGTCCGAAATCCAGTAGACCTCGCGCACCGGAGTCTTGGAGACTCGCAGCAGCCGGTCGACCATGCGCGCGCCGGCCAGGTTGTCCGTGCCGCGGTCGCCCACGTGTGCCGCCTCAATCCGACGGCGCACCAGCCCACGGTCGAAGCTTGGCGCGTCGACGGTCGCCTCGGGATTGTCAGACAGCAGCACCAGCGAGACCGAATCGCCGTCCCGCAGCACGCGTGTCACCACCTCGACGGCGGCGGCCTTCGCCCGATCGAAGCTCGTCTTGCCGTCCGATCCACGCGCATCCATACTGAACGAGTTATCCAGCACGATAACTGCGTAGACGTGCGTGTTCTGCGAAAGGAGCGGCACGCCCATCGCCCGGAGAACGGGTCTGGCAAATGCGAGCACGGCGCACGCGATGATCAAGATGCGCAGCAGGAGGAGGATCAGCTCTTCGATGCGGAGGCGCCGTCGCTGCCGCCGCTGCGACTGCCGGAGGAACTCCATCGCCGCCCACTGTACGACCTTCAGCTTCCTGCGGCGGATGAGATGGATCAGGAGCGGGATGCCGACGAGCGCCAGGGCTCCCAGAAAGGCGGGTGTCAGGAAGGTCATGTCAGCTTCGGTCCGCCCGCGCCGAAAGGTAGCGCGCCAGCGCCTCGTCGATCGGCTGGTCGGTCGGCATCTGCTGGTAGTCCATGTCGAGGTCCCGGCATCCGCCCTTCAAGCGCCGGGCGTACTCCTCGAACGCGGCGAGGTACTGCTTGCGAAGGGCGTTCGGCTCCGCCGTGATCGGCGCTTCGCCCTCCATGCCTTCGAAAATGGCGGAATCCCGGAACGGGAACGTGATCTCGTCACGGTCGAGAACGTGGAAGATGATCGCCTCGTGCTTCTTATGCTTGAAGTGCTGCAGCCCGCGCAGGATATCGTCCGGATCGCCGAAGAGATCGCTCAGGACAATGAGCATTCCACGCCGTTTCAGTCGCTCCGCAAGATCGTGAAGGGTGTCGCCGATGCCGGTCTTGGGCCGGCTGTCGGTCCGCGACAGTGTGTCGATCAGCATTCGGAGGTGCGCGGACGTGCCGGCGGGTGGAATGTACTGCCGGACGCCCTCGTCGAAGATCGCGAGGCCGACCGGGTCACGCTGTTTGAGCAAGAGCGTGGAGAGCGCGGCTGCGACGATCGCGCTGTATTCGCGCTTCGAGAGGGCGGATTTTTCGCCCTTGTAGTTCATGCTGGTGCTGCAGTCCAGCACGAAGGTCGCCTTGAGGTTGGTCTCCTCCTCGAACTGTTTGATCTGGTACCGGTCCGAACGCGCGTAAACCTTCCAGTCGATATGGCGGATTTCATCTCCCGGCACGTAGTCCCGGTGCTGCGCGAATTCGACGCTGCTTCCGCGATAGGGGCTCTTGTGCATGCCCGTCATCACGCCCTCGACCACGGTCCGCGCACGGATTTCAAGGCTGTCGATCCTGGCAAGCACCTTAGGATCGCCGATGTAGGTTTGCGTTGCCGGCATGGGCGCTTCTCGTTTCCAGGGCTACTTTCGCGGTTCGGTCGGTTTCGGGATCGTCTCCAGCAGCTTCTGGACAACCTTGTCGGGGTTGAGCCCCTGGTCGGTCGCCTGATAGTTGGTGAGGATGCGGTGCCGAAGAACCGGCATCGCGACCGCTGCGACGTCCTCGGTCGTCGCGTAGAACCGGCCGTAGAGCGCGGCGCGCGCTTTCGCCCCGAGCACCAGGTACTGCGAGGCGCGAGGGCCAGCGCCCCAGCTCACGCAGTCGCGCACGAACGCGGGCGCCTCCGGCTCGGTGGGCCGCGTGGCGCGCGCCAGGGCGGCGGCGTACTTGAAGACGTGGTCGCCGACCGGAATGCGCCGGACGATGTCCTGCAGGCTGATGATGTCGTCGCCCGTGAGCGAGGACTGAAGATCTACCTGCTGCGCGCCGGTGGTCGCCTTCATGATCGCCAGCTCCTCGTCCGCGGTCGGATAGCCGACGATGACCATGAACATGAAGCGGTCGAGCTGCGCCTCCGGCAGCGGATAGGTGCCTTCCTGCTCAATGGGGTTCTGCGTGGCCAGCACGAAGAAAGGCTCCGCCAGCCGGTGCGACTGCCCGCCGACCGTTACCTTGTGCTCCTGCATCGCTTCGAGGAGCGCAGCCTGCGTTTTCGGCGGCGTCCGGTTGATCTCGTCCGCGAGGATCATGTTGGCGAACAGCGGTCCCTGCAGGAACACGAACTTGCGCTCGCGGGTGAGCGGGTCCTCCTGGATAATCTCAGTACCCGTGATGTCGGCGGGCATCAGGTCCGGCGTGAACTGTATGCGCTTGAACGACAGGTCGAGAATGCGCGACAGCGTGCTGACGAGCAGCGTCTTGGCCAGGCCGGGCACGCCGACCAGGATACAGTGGCCGCGCGAGAAGACCGAGATGAGCAGCTCTTCGATTACGGCATCCTGCCCAATCACCACGCGAGCGACATCGGATCGGATCGAATCGAAGGCCTCGCGCAGCCGTTTCAACCGCGCAAGGTCATCCTGCCCGGTCGCGGGCGCATTCGCCGGAGTGGCAGTCGGAGCGGCAGACATCAAATGGACTCGCTTTCTAGGGCTAGGCAGTCGGCAGCTGGCTGTGCGCAACTGCGTCGCCGTTTTGGACTACCCGGTCGGGCCAGGCAGTCCGAGATCGGCAATCGGCATTTGGAAGTGCGGTACTATTGCCGAGTGCGGGCTGCCTAATGCCCAATGCAGTACGACAGGGAAATCAGGCTATAACTCGTCACCAGGGCCGGGCGGTTCTCCCAGTAGCGGGCGTTGTTGTTGGACCAGGAGCCGTCGGGATGCTGCGCGGCGACCAGCGCGCCAGCCAGGTCGCGCGCCCAGTCGTGCTTCACGCCCTTCGTGTCCTTCACGATCCGATCGCCGAAAACGTCGAGCGTTTTCGCCATCGTGTGATAGTAGTAGTAAAGCGACGTGCTGCCCATCCCCGGATGTTCGGCGACGGAATAGTTGGACCGGATCCAGTTCCACGCGGCCTGCGCGCGAGGATCGCTCTTCGAGACGCCCGCGTAGATGTAGCTCTTCAGGCCGGCGTAGGTCATCGATCCGTACGAACGGTGTCGCTCGACCGCCTTACCCTCGTCCTCCGGCGTCCCGCCCTGGCTCGTGTAGACGAAGCCGCCGTCGTTCGGCCCCTCCTTCACCCAGGACTGATCATTGGTCTCCCTGCGGTTCTGCACCCGCTGCAGGAAGATGAGCGCCTTCTTGAAAACGGGCGCGCCGGACGGCACGCCACCTTCGTGCAGCGCCTCCAGCGCGAACTGCAGATTCGACAGGTCCGGGTGGGTGTCGTCGCCGGGATCGTCGCCGTAGCCAATGCCGCCGTACATCGGGTTGCTCGGCTGGATGCCTTCGCCCTCGTCGAACTGGACCTTCTCCAGGTACTGGAGGGCGCGCTTGATCGTCGGCTTGTAGACCGGGTTCTTTGTCTCCGTCAGCGCCATCACAGCCAGGCAGGTGTTATAATTCGGGAGGGCGATGGCGGCATTCGCATTCGCGTAGATGCCGCCGTTCCTCTGCACGGATCGGATCAGGAACTGCACGCCCTTCGCGACGGCCGGGTCGTTGTTCTCCGTCTTGCCGTTGCGAAGCAGGGCGGACAGTGCGAGCGCGGTGGTCGCGGGATAGTGCTGCCATGAGCCGTCCGTCTCCTGCGTGCGGTGGAGGTACTCGATTCCGCGGCCGATGGCCTGGCGCGCCTTCTGCATCGTCGCGTCCGGCGCCGCCGCCCTCGCAACAGGAAGCGTGGCCAGCATCGCGCCGGCCACGGCCGCCATCAGGATTCGGTTACGCATCGGAACTGTCCTTTCTCGCCCCCGTCGCAGGCTCCGCCTCGTTCACGGGCTGGAGCAGGTCCCTCGTGGAAACCGGCGTTCCGCTCGCCGCTCGCAGCAACGACCCGCCGTCCGGCGACCTGGGCGAGTCCGCGCAGCGCAGGAGCGATCCAGCCTGGCTTGCGCGGTCCAGCCGCTCGCGGATCCGGTCCAGGCAGTTCACCGCCGCAGTGCGCATCT
>DATGJU010000432.1:0-5721 GCA_035295045.1 Chthonomonadaceae bacterium | reverse complement strand
GGCGAACGCCGACCGCACCACGTCGTTCGCGGCGGAAGGAGACTCGGCCTCCGGCCGGATGTGGTGCGAGTAGTGGGTGCCGCTCCGGCGCATAGACGCGAACTCCCCGTGCCGATGGCGGCGCTCCATCTTGGCCTGCTGGCGGCGGAGATAGTTCGCCAGCGCCTCGTTGCGGTGGTGGCTCAGTCGGTGGTGGCCCGCGCTGGCAATCGCCGAGAGATGCTCGCCATGATGCCGCAGCCGGGCCATCTTGATCTGCTGGCGGCGGAGGTAGTTTGCAAGCGCCTCGTTCTGGTGCTCGCTGCGCCGGTGGACGACGGCGCCGTGGGGGCCGCTGTTGCCGTGGTGCGCGCCGGCATGCGCCGCGGCAACGTGCGCGCCGTGACGGTGCAGGCGCGCCATCTTGAGCTGCTGGCGATGGAGGTAGTTTGCAAGCGCCTCGTTTCGGTGCTCGCTAAGGCGATGCACGACCTGGTGGCCGGCGCCATGCTTGTGATGCTGCGCGGCGTGCGCAATCGCGGCCAGGTGCGCGTTATGGTGGTGCATGCGTGCAAGCTTGATCCGCTGCCTATGCAGGTAGTTGGCCAGCGCCTCGTTCTGATGCTCGCTCAGCCTGTGCGCCACGTGATGAGACCCGTGGGCGCCTGCGTGCGCGACCTGCTCGCGGCGGCGCCGGAGCACGGCCTGCTCATGCTGGTGCGCCAGCTTTCGCGCGTGCGCAACGTTCTCCAGGTGCTGGCGGTGGTGCGCCGCGGCGGCCTGCTGCGCACGGCGCTCGTGGCGCGCCAGGGCCACCGCTTTGTCATGCCGATTGGCGGCGGAGGCATGCGCATTAGGCGGCGCGGACGCGCCCTTGCTGAAATGGACGAAATCCGAGCGGACCCAGCCCGTGCGGCCGTCGGTCGTCCGCACCTGCAGCCAGCCATCTCGCCTGGCGGTCACGGTAAGCGCTGCGCCCTCGGCACACAGGGCGACGCGGTGGTGCGTCGAGTCCGGGCCGAGTCGCAGGCTCACGCGGTCGCCCTTCACGCGCGCCGCCCGCCGCATCGTGTGTGGAGCGGTGTGGGCCTTGCGCGCGGCGGGAATTACCAGCGTACGTCCCTCGTGGAGCACGTCGTCTGCGCCGATGTGGTTTGCTGCCAGGATGTCTCGGACCGGAACGTGGGTGCGGCGGCTGAGCAGCTCCACCGTGTCGCCGTGCTTGATCTTGTGGGAGTGAGAAGCGGATGCCTGCGTCCAGGCTGTGCCTGCGAATAGCGCGGTCGTGGTCAGGCACACGTTCGCCGTTAAGGTTCCTTTGCTGTTCACCGCGTAGGTTCCCTCCTTGAAAGGTCGGCAGGCCGCAGCCAGCCGCGACGATACGGCGCGATATCGTCTCCGAAGTCTTTCCTTCGGGTGTTACTCGATTGTCTGGCGATTCTGATGAGACGAAATGGGAATTGCAGCCGGCAAGGGTGGTGCAACTTGCCGGGACCGGCGGGCCGCCCGTTGGGGTACGACCGTCGTCCAGGCTGGCATTTGTTCTGGGTTTCATATTAGCCGATCGGCCGGTGCAATGTCAACCCCGCTTGAAAAAGTTTGGCCGCGACTCGCCGGCCGTCCGTTTGGCGCGAATGCAGCGATTTGCTTGACCCGGTATTGTCGCTGTGATATACTAACATTGGATGCGGGCGGGCCTCCGTTCAGCGTCTCTCCCAATCCGTGCGAATAGCGGGCGGCGCGGGGCGCAGGAGCATCTCGGGATATGTGGCAGACAGCCATTCACTCACTTCTTGCGAACGGCATCTGGCTCGGTATCCTGGATATCCTGGTCGTCGCGTACCTGATCTACCGGCTATTGCTCCTCGCGCGCGGCACGCGCGCACTCCAGATTCTCGGCGGCCTGGGAACGCTCCTGCTCGCCCTTACGCTTAGCGCGCGGTTCCACCTCGATACGCTGAACTGGCTATTGAACCTGATCGTTCCCCTGGGCCCGGTCGCGATCGTGATCCTTTTCTATCCCGAGCTGCGCCACGCGCTGGAGGAGTTCGGTCCCCGCTTTTGGCGGACCGGCCTGGGCTTGCTCAATCGGGAGGACATGTCCGAAGTCATCGGCACCGTCTGCTCGGCGGTGGTCGTGCTCGGCGCTAAGCGCGTCGGCGCGCTGATCGTGTTCGAGCGGCAGACGGGACTGGACGAAGTGATCGCCACCGGCACTGCACTGGACTCGGCTGTCTCCGTCGAGCTTCTGGACACGCTGTTCTACAAGGGCACGGCGCTGCACGACGGGGCGGTGGTCATTCGCAACGGCCGCGTGGTGGCGGCGGGCTGCGTCCTGCCGTTGACCGACCGGCCGAAGGTGGACGCTGCAATCCACACGCGGCACAAGGCGGCTCTCGGCATGTCGGAGAACAGCGATGCCGTGGTCATCGTCGTCTCGGAGGAGACGGGCACGATCTCGATGGCGGTGGACGGCAAGCTTGCGCGCGGGCTGCCGGAGGACAAGCTGCGGGAGCGGCTGACCCGCCTGCTTCAGCCCGACGCGAAGAACGGCGCAAATCCGCTTGCGTTCAAGCTGCCGCGTCGCGGACAGGCTGCCTAGATCGGCGCTCGGGTCCGGCCGCGGCCGATCGGCGCCGCGCTCGCCGCGAGGATATGCAGAGGCGCTCCGACACCGCGGCGCCGCAATCGGATCGGCCCGCGGTCGCCGCCGGATACCGAATTGCAACCAGGAACGTGCAATGGTCCTGTGGACCCGGCTTCGCCAAAACCTTTCGCTCAAGATCGTTTCGCTGGTCGCGGCGGTGCTGCTCTACATATTCGTCCAGCAGGAGCGCAATCCAACCGTTACGAGATCGCTGCTCGTAACGATCGACTACGTCAATATTCAGCCGGGGTTGCAGTTTATCCCAACGAGCAAGCGGATTCCCGCTACAGTTTCAGGGCCGCGGCAGAGCGTGGACCGCCTGCTGGACGGCGATATACACGCTACGGCCGACCTGAGCGCGATCAATAGCAGCGAGACGAGCGCCCCGGTGCGGCTGCACTACGAAAAGCCGAAGGGCGCGAGCGACATCTCGCTCGAGACCGCTCCCGACTTCGTTACGGTGCAGGTGTTCCGCGAGCGGACCCGCAAGATCGAGGTGACGCCGAGATTCCAGAACCAGCCGCCGCCGGGGTATAAGTATGGCGATGCCACCGTGAAGCCGTTGCAGGTAACGGTCCGCGGCCGCGAGGATGTGGTGAACCGGATCGCGAGCGTGGTGGCGTTCGCCATGCCCGACGAGCCGCACGCGAATATCGACGGCGACTTCACGCTCCAGGCGCGCGACAGCGACCAGAACGTCATCAGCGGAGTCGAGATCACGCCGGAGAAGGTGCACGTCACCGTGCCGCAGGTTGTGCTTCCGGCCGAGCAGACCGTCCAGGTGAAGACGCCGACCGACACGCCGGCGCCGCCCTACGTGCTGGCCGAGACGGTCTACCAGCCAGCCACCGTGAAGGTAATCGGCACGCCGCAGCGCATCGCGAACATCCTCACGATCACGACGGAGACGCTGTCGGTTCACAATCTGACGGCTACGACGACGATGGATGCCGTCCTGATCGTCCCGCCGGACGTAAAGGTTCGCGACTTGCGTGGCAATCCAATTTCGCACGTGAAGGTGACGTTCATCATAACCAAGGCCAAGCCCGAAACCGGCGCAGGCACGGACGGCGCGACGCCGCAGGTGAAACACGACGGGGCGCCGACCCCGTGACACGCAAGGGCCGCGCGCCGCTACCCAACCATCGGGGGCGCGCGGCGTAGATACCGGGATCTTAGGTCCAGCGCGGAACGGATTATGGCGGCGGAAACATTTCCTGAAACCCGGGCGGCGCCAAGGCGCGCCGAATCCATCGACGCTATCACCGGCGTCGCCGTGGAGGATTCTGCGCCCGGCCTCGAGACGTACAGCTTCAGCGGCGCGTTCGATGCGGCCTTCGACCTCTACAAGCGCCACTTCGGCGTGCTGGCGCTGATCGTCGCCTACGTGTTCATCCCGACGCAGGTCATACTCTATGCGGCCGGCAACGTCTGGTTCAAGCCGCTTGCCGCGCACTACAACGTAAATAGCCCGGACGGCGGGCTAATGTTCCAGCTTTTCTGGATCGGCAGTCTGCTCGGATCGCCGGGCAACGGCGTGCCCGGTTACCTCTCGCTGATGACCTCGTTCATGGTGAGTGGTCCGGTCTCCATCGCAGTCGGGAATATCCTGATCGGCCGCCCCACCCGCGTCTCCGGCGCCTACCGCCGCGCGACGCCGGTGCTGCGACGGCTTTTCCTGGTCTGGATGCTGCTGGGACTGGTGATGGTCGTCACGGTCTTCATGACCGCAGGCGTGCTGGCCTTCGCCATCGGCCTGATCGCGGCGTTCGGCGCCATGGCGGTCTCGACGCCGGAAATCTCGACGGCACTCGCCATCGGAATGGTGATCGTCACCTACTTCGTGTGCTCGCTGGTCTGCGCCTTCTTCTTCGCGTTCTCACCGCCGCTGATCGCGCTTGAGAACCTGACGGTGCTCGGCTCGGTCGAGCGCAATTTCCGCCTGATGCGTGGCCGCAACTTCTGGCGCATCGTGCTCTCGATCGCGCTTCTGCCGATCGTCACGTTCGGCCTCCAGGTGCTGACCCTCATCTCGGCCTCCGCGATGGTTGCGACGCTGCACTGGCCGCCGTGGACCGAATTCGTGATCAACACAGGATTGTCCAGCCTGATCGCGTTCTTCTTCCAGCCCTACTGGATGATCTTCTTGACGCTGCTCTACTTCGACGCCCGCGTTCGGCAGGAGGGCCTGGACCTGCGTTACATGGCGGACAACCTGCCGGAGCTCGATCCCCTGCTCGCCCCCCCGCCGCCCGCCCACGGCGCGGCCGCCGAGGCGGCCGGCATGCCGCCCCCCTTCCCGACCGCTGCTCCTCCCGTCACCTACGTTGGGCAGGCGCCCAATTGATCCGCCACGCCGCCCTTTGCCGGAGACGCTGTGCGGCAGCCGAATCCTGGCGCTGCGCTGCGTGGTACGCGCTTCGTGCCCGCTCCGGCACGCATCATTTTGGGATGTGCCGAAGATCCGGGCGATCGGCGTGGGCATGGTGGCCGGCGGCGGAAGGCGGCTCGCGGCGGGCCGCGCTGATGTGGGCGGTACGGCTGACGCTGGTCTTTGCCGCCGCGGCCGCGATTCTCACCTCAGGCACGGTGCGGTGCGGCGCGCAGCCTCCCGCGGGCTCCCAAAGCAGCGCCCAGGTCCGTGAACACGCAAAGAAGATACTGCAGAGACCGGAGTTCCGCACGGACGTGCCGGACAGTCCGCTCGCAAAGTTCTTTCGCGACCTCCGCGAGCGCTGGGATCGGTTCGGCCGCTGGATAGCGCGACAGTGGGACCACTTCCGCCGCTGGCTTGACCGGTCGTTCGAGGGCCCGCGCGCGTCGCATGTGCCGGGGCTGGTCAATGGCCTTCCGGTCGTGTTCGCCGGCCTGCTGATCGTGGCGGGCATCGCGCTCGTCGGGTGGCTCCTTGTGAAGCTGGTTGCGGCGGTCGTGGCCAACCGGCGCGCAAAGAAGGCCAAATCGCGGACCGCGTACGACACTGCGGAGGAGGACGACAATCTAGTCCTGGAGCCTGGCGTCTGGATGGATCAGGCGGCGACCTATGCGACCTCGGACGACTACCGGCGCGCCTTCCGCGCCGTGTTCGTCGCCAC
>DATGJU010000431.1:0-3172 GCA_035295045.1 Chthonomonadaceae bacterium | reverse complement strand
TGGGGTCTGTTGATCGTTGGAATGGTCTGGGTGCGGATCGGCATCCGCGCCAGCCAGTCAAACCTGGACGGCGACTCTCTGACACCGTTCGGGGAGGAGAAGGACAAGAGGCAGTAGGCGGTCGGCAATCGGCAGTAGGCGATCGCGACCGTATTGCCACCGATTGCCCATTGCCGAACGCCGAGTGCCTAACCCGTGGCAGGAGCTATCGCTCCGTTATCGACCACAAAGGAGCTACATCGTGGCGGATACTGAGGTTAAGACCGCTCCGGCCGAGGCGCCGGCGGAAGAGGAAGCGGCGAAGTCCGGGCTGTCTACCGCGGCCCGGCGCAAGGCGAAGGCGGGCCGCGCGAAGCATAGCAAGCGGTTCCTGGCGCTGGCCAAGGGCCTGAAGGCGGACGCGCTCCTCGATCCGGATGCGGCGCTCGCGCGGATCAAGGAGCTTGCGACAGCCAAGTTCGACGAGACGGTCGAGGCCGCGGTCAACCTGGGAGTCGATCCGCGCCACGGCGACCAGATGGTGCGCGGAACCACCAACCTGCCGCACGGCACCGGCAAGTCCCGCGTGGTCTGGGTCTTCGCGCGCGGCGATAAGGCGGATGACGCGCGCGCGGCCGGCGCCGATGTGGTGGGCGCCGAGGACCTCGTCGAGCGGATTCAGAAGGCAGGCGGCGCCGACTGCGATCTACTGGTCGCGTCGCCGGATATGATGCCGCTCGTTGGCCGCCTAGGCCAGATCCTCAAGGCGCGCATGCCCAACCCGAAGGCGGGCACGGTCTCGCCCAATGTTGCGCAGGTCGTCAAGGACATCAAGGGCGCGACACGGGCCGAATACCGCGTGGACAAGAACGGCATTATTCACGCGCCGATCGGCAAGGCGAGCTTTCCGGTGGAGCATCTGCACGCGAACTTCGCCGCGCTCATCGGCGCGCTGGTGAAGGCGAAGCCGACCGCCGCGAAGGGCAAATACCTGAAAAAGGTGACGATCACCTGCACCATGGGGCCGAGTCTGCAGATCGATACCGCCCTCGCGCAGAAGCTTGCGGAGCGCGTGTAGCCGCGGCCGGATTACTTTCGCGCAAAGCGCGCAAAGAGCGCGAAGAAGATACGGGCGCGGGGCCGCGAAATCGCGGTGCGTGAGGGTGGGAGATAGACCAGGTAGCCGTGAGCCGGCGTGATCGGCTTGCGATGTCGAACGACGATGGGCCGGGCTGGAAGACAATGCGCTTCCGGCCCGGCCCATCTCTCTTCGTCGGGACCGGGCGGACGGTTCACACGCCGCAGTGCGTTACGCCTGCCTAACCACTTAATCTTTTGCGCCAGTCGTCGGTTTTGCGCGTGCCGGCGAGTCTCATTTAGCATGGACCACATTGATGGATGAACGCCCGGCCTCAGAGACCACGGCATGGGTCGTTCGCGCTTGCGCGGGCGACGCCGCGGCGTTCGCCCGGCTGGTGCGCCACTACCAGCCGGTCCTGCTGGCTCTCACCTTCCTGCGCACTCGGAACCTCTGCGACGCGGAGGACCGCGTCCAGGAGATCCTGCTGCGCGTCTGGCGAAAGCTGCCCGGCCTCCGTAACCCGGATCTGTTCCGGCCCTGGATGAGGGCCATCGCGGCAAATGCGTGCGGTAGGTGGGGGCTTTATCGGCCGATCCAGACGGCCTCATTGGACACAGAACCGGCCTGCCTTACGCTTGAGCGCGGCGCGGCGCGTCCGCTCGATGCCCTGATGTCCGCGGAGAAGCAGCGCGAGCTGCACCGCGTGCTTCTGCAGATTCCCGCTGCCAATCGGCTCGCACTGCTGATGCACGAATGGGGCGGCTACTCCCACGCTCAGATCGCCGACTTCACGGAGGTCCGCGCCACTACGGTCGAAGGCCGCATCTACCGGGCGAAGCAGCAGTTGCGCAGTCTGCTGCGTGACGGAGGAGCGGCTTTGTGCGATAGCCGTCCGGCGAGCCCTATGCCCGACTACTTAGAGGAGAACGCAGTTGCCAAAACCACCGACAAATGAGCCGCAGCTCTTTCCAAACCTGCGATCGATAGCTCAGACGGACCTCCCAGAGCCTCTCGCGCTCCTCATATTCACGCAGCGACTGGCGGCGCTCAAGCAGGCCAACGTAGCGATGCCGCGCATTCTTGCTATCCTTCAGGATTCTCCTGCCCCGTATGGGGTGGCGTCCGAATACCTCCGTGGCGAGATCGAGCGCGGAAATGCAATCTGCGGCGCAAGGTCTGCGGAGGAGCGCCAGGAGAAGCGAGACAGCTGGTGGCATCCGCGCTCCCTGTTCCAGCCGATGTCCGCGCGTCCAGAACTCTTCTCCTGCACCTATGTAGCGATGGTCCGCGCCGGAGAGTACGCGGGAGCCGTCGACGAGACGCTGCGGTCCCTTCGGAACGAATAATGAACCAAAGGCCCGAATCCAGCGTCAGAAACCCTATTGCCGACTGCCGGCAGCCGATTGCCCAATCTGCGAGATCTGCGGACAGAGTCCTCCTCGACCGCCCGGAGCATCACTATGGCCAACCGAACCGATCACGCCGTCAACCCGCACGCCGCATGCGGCCGCGTCCAGACTGCCGGGACGCGCCGCGAGTTTCTCGCCCGCACCGGCATGGGCATAGGCGGCATTGCGCTGGAGGCGCTGCTGCAGGAGCTTGCGCCTGCGCGTGCCGGCGCGGCGGCGAACCCTCTCGCTGCGCACCCGGCGCCGCTCCCGGCGAAGGCAAAGGCGGTCATACACATCTTTGCCGGCGGTGCGCCAAGCCACATCGATACCTTTGACCCGAAGCCGGCCCTGGCGAAGTACCGCGACCAGCCTGTGCCCGGCGCCGGGGGGGTGGCCTTTCCGTCGCCGTTCAAGTTCGACAAGCGAGGCAGGAGCGGCCTCGAAGTGAGCGAGCTGTTCCCGCGCCTCGGCGAGGTCGCGGACGACCTCTGTGTCATCCGCTCCCTCTTTACCGACGTGCCCGCGCACGGCCCGGCCTCCAAGATGATGAATACCGGATCGCTGGTCCTCAGCAAGCCGAGTCTTGGCTCCTGGGTCCTCTACGGGCTGGGCACGGAGAACCTGAACCTGCCGGGCTTCGTCGCGCTCGGTGGATCGGCGGAGTACCGGCAGGCCGCCTTCCTGCCAAGCCTGTTCCAGGGGTCTCGCGCCGACTTCGCGC
>DATGJU010000430.1:0-2844 GCA_035295045.1 Chthonomonadaceae bacterium | reverse complement strand
CCCGAACGCGACGGCGCGCATTGGCCGGCTGATGCTGCGCCGCGGCGACTGGAATGGCCGGCAAATCCTGAGCGCCGCCGTGGTGCGCCAAGCCACGCGCTGGGCCGGCCTGCCGAACGCGTCCGGACTCGGCTGGTGGGTGAACCGCAGGCCGGAGGGCGGCCGCAAGTGGCCCGCCGCGCCGGACGACGCGTTCTGGGGCGCGGGCGCGGGCCACCAGTTCCTGCTGGTCGTGCCGAGCCTTAACCTCATCGTCGTCAGGAACGGCGGGGCCCTCGACAAGTCCGACGACTTCGACTGGGCGCTCGAATCCTATATCGTCAATCCGGTCATGGTCGCTCTATCCGCTCGGCCTCGCATCCGAATCGGCGCGCCTGCCAACTCCGTGTCTTCAGCCGAGGCGGAGCGCCTTCGAGACCTCAGCCCCGCATCGGCCGGCGAGACGGCCAGCAGCCGCGCTCGACCGAAATGGCCGGCTGCGAGCGGTCCCGAGGGATCGCGCTCGGCGCAGAGCAGTCCCGCGGAACCGGCGGCATGTTCCTCGGCAGGAGCGGCGGCCGGTGGGCAAGCCGGCCCATCGCGTCGAGGTCCCGCGAACGGGGACGGCGCGCCCTATCCGCCAAGTCCCGTCATCCGGGAGATACGCTGGGCGCCGGCCGCGTCGATCGTCCGACTAGGGCAGGACAGCGACTGCTGGCCGCTCACCTGGGGCGACGACGCCGACCTCTACACGGCCTACGGCGACGGCGCGGGCTTCGATCCGAAGGTACCGGAGAAGCTGAGCATGGGCCTCGCGAAAGTCACGGGGTCGCCGCCCGGCATCGTGGGCGTAAACATCCGCTCCTCCACGGGCGAGGCGAAGGGGGACGGCCCGGCCGGCAAGAAGGCAAGCGGTATCCTGATGGTGGCCGGCGTCCTCTATCTCTGGGCGCGCAACGCCGGGAATTCACAGCTCGCCTGGTCGACGGACCACGGCGCGACCTGGTCCTGGGCGCCCTGGCGCTTCACGACGAGCTTCGGCTGCCCGGCGTTCGTCAACTTCGGGCGGAACTACCAGGGCGCTCGCGATGGCTACGTCTACGTCGTCTCGCCAGACTCGGAGACCGCCTATGTACCCGCCGATTGTATGGTGATGGCGCGCGTGCCGAAGGGCCGGATCGCAGAACTGGACGCTTATGAGTTCTTCCGTGGACTGAGCCGGGCTGGCCGGCCGCTCTGGACGCGCGACATCGCACAGCGCGGCGCCGTGTTCACGAATCCCGGCCGCTGCCTCCGCTCGCAGATCAGCTACGACGCGCCGCTGAAGCGCTACCTCTGGTGGCAGCAGACGCCGGGCGCCGGCAAGAACCCGGCCGACACGCGATTCAAGGGCGGCTTCGGCGTTTACGATGCGCCGGAGCCGTGGGGGCCCTGGACCACCGCCTACTTCACCGAGTTGTGGGACGTGGGACCGGGCGAATCGGCCAGTTTCCCGACGAAGTGGATGAGCGCCGACGGCACACGGCTACACATGGCCTTCTCCGGCGGCGACAGCTTAGCCGTGCGCGCCGCGACGCTCGTGCCGAGATAGCCGACCCAAAACGCTTCCGTCGCGCTCATTCGACGGGCCAGAGGCGGGTCGGACCGGCCGCCACGGCAGGCGGTCGCGACCGTCACTTGCCGAAACTCGCGAATTGCGATACAATCGCCCCGACAAGGCCGCTCGGTAACCGCGTATGCGGATTGCCGCACGCGTCCTTTCCGGTGGCGGACGGGCTGTAGATCGGAACCTTTCAACGTTTCAACGGAGGCGACATGAAGAAGTTGGTCATCATCACGGCTCTAACGATCACCGTGATCAGCGCCGGTTTCGCCCAGCGGCCGGTCCGCGACGTCGGCAAGCGAAAGCATCCCAACCTGGCCGCGGCCCAGCGGCTATCGAACCAGGCCTACACCCGCATCCTCGACGCGCAGAAGGCCAACGAGTGGGATCTCGGCGGTCACGCCCAAAAGGCCAAAGAGCTGCTCGACCAGGTGAACACCGAGCTGAAGCTCGCCGCCGAGGCCGCGAACCGGAAATAAGGCAGTCGCTCTCGCCGTGCCAGGGCGCAGGCGCACACTTCCTACTATTGTCATACAAATGGGGGCTTGTCGGAGGCCGGCGGCCCCCTTATTCGCCGGGATCCCCATGGCTGATCCGCGGTTTGCGCATCGAACGCCCGAGCGTTGCCGCGTCCGCACATCGCCGCCCTGTGACCGCTTCTTGACCGACCCTCTGCCAGCCGACACTGCATTTCAAGCCCGCAACGGCGTTTGCTCAAGAAACGCGACTAATTATTTTCAATATGTCTTGACAATCGGATCCAGGGGGGGTAGACTGCAATCCGTCGGGCCAACGGTTGGCACGGCTAAACTATCGATGGAGGTGCGACATGCGTAAGAAGCGGGACCTCTGGATATCTAGCGTTCTCGGCATTGTCGTTTGCGTAGCGACAATCCTGACCGCGACGAAGGCGCTCGCCAATGGCAATGGCGGTGGCCAGCTGCCCGGGTATCCGTATTGCTGCTGTACGTGCGGAACCGGTAACGTAACCGTCTGCGACGGTTACTACGGCGCGTGGAACCTTATGACAGGTGTCTGCGAGTTCTTTGACCAAGACCCGGACCACGCGTGCGAGCTGACGAATAGCCAGGCTGGATGCAGCAGCTAGCTCACGGCCTCGGCGTGATATGCCCCCGAAAATCTAGTCCACGGAATATGTTAGACTCCTCTACCAAAACGGAGGAGCATCGTGAAGAAAGGACAGTTTTCGCAAGAGCAGATCGTCTCCGTCCTGCACCAGGCTGAGCGCGGCGAGCAGACGG
>DATGJU010000429.1:0-39629 GCA_035295045.1 Chthonomonadaceae bacterium | reverse complement strand
ACCATGTCGCTCCACTGCACGAAGAGCGTGAGCGGAACGACTCCGATCAGCGCGACGGCGGCGACCCGCTTACGCATCGGATTCCGGGCCGGCGGCGCACCAGGCCGGGCCGAATCCAATTCCCACGCTGTCCGCGACGTATCGCCCGCCGGCGAATTCGATCCACGCTGTGACGCCGTGCTTCTCGATGTCGAACCGCGAGCGACCGTCCGCGCCGGCGACGGGCCGCAGGGTTCGGACGATCTGGTGCGGGCCGGCCGCCGGCCCGGCGATGGGCGAGTCCGCGCCGCAAATCTCGCAGTGGAATCGGTACTGCTGCGTAGCGCGGATAGTGACTGCCTCGCGCAGGCCCTCCCCGACGAGCGGACCGGCCAGTTTGTGCCGGTCCCAGGCGTGCCCGATCGCGGCGTCGAATCGCTCGAGCCCGACTGGTCCGGTGCGGCCATCGGTCGGATTCCGCAGCCGCCAGCCTCGGAAGGGCGGATCGGGCGGCAGGAGCCAGCTGCCGTCCATCGCGGAATCGGCGCAGTCGTAGACGGTGTGCTCGAAGAGGAAGCAGAAGGCTGGCGCACTCGAATCGTGCCACCCCTGACCGTGCTGCACGCGGTGAGCCGCGTTAATGAAGGGGCCGCTTATCGCGCAGCGGGCCGGCTCGACGTTTGACGCGCCGAGCGTCGCGCGGCTGGCGGCGCAAGGCTGCGCGGCGGCCATCTCCCAGGCGTACTCGCAGGCCAGCTCGCCCCAGCCGCGGTCGAGCGTTCGGACGAGCCGGAAGCTGCACGGGTGGCGATGCGGAACGATCACTCGGCCGACTCCGGCAGGACGAGGCGCGCAAGCTGAACGAGCTGGTAAAGGCCGGCGCGCCGCTCCGGCGACAGGTCCTCGCGGACGTGAAGCTCGATGCCGGGCGCCAGGGCGATGCGCTCCCAGCGGTCGGAACGGATGAGCGGCGCGGGATCGGCGCTGACACCGTCGCTGTCGCCATTGGCGCGGAGCGCGGGACTGATCAGGAGCACGCGCTTCGCCTCGGCGCGCGCATCCGCGACCGGCGGCGCCTGCTCCGCGACCGCCAGCACCTGCGCGACGTATGCCACCGCGTCCGATTCCGGCCCCGCGGGCGGCCGAACCGCCCGGGGGACGTGCGGCGGACCGGTGTTCTCGACGCGGTGAGGCCCCGCGCGCTCCAGCAGGCCCTCGACCTGACTGTCGGTAAGGCCGGCCATCTGGTCCTTAATGGCGGAGAGCGGCAGGAAGGCGGCCTTCAGGCGCTGGATGAGGCGCAGGCGCCGCCGGTGCGCCTGCGAATAGATGGCGTTGCGGCCCTCGGTCAGCGGCGGCGGCAGCAGCCCCTCCGTCGTGTAGAACCGGATGGTGCGCGGCGTGGTTGCGGCGGCAGTCGCAAGCTCGCCGATGGAGAATCGCTCTTCGTCCATAACTCGCACGGACCGCTCGACGCTCCACCGGCAGCACGGCCTACATTGCGGCCGGCGCTAGAGCACGTAGCGACCCGAATCCCCCTCCTCTTCGGCAGCGAAGATTCGCTTCACGAAGCTGATCAGCTCGGGAGGGCTGAACGGCTTGGTGAGGTAGCAGGTGGCGCCGCGGACGTAGCCCTCGAACACGTCGTGGTCCATCGCTTTGGCTGTCAGCATAATGACCGGCAGGTCGCGCGTGTCCTCGTTCAGACGCACCTGGCGAAGCACTTCGAGTCCGTCCATGTAGGGCATCATCACGTCGCAAATCACCATGTCCGGCCGGCTGCTCGCGATCTTTTCCAGCGCGTCGCGCCCGTCGAATGCCGTCAGCACATTGTACCCCTGCCGCTCCAGATTCACCTGGACCAGGCGAACGATACTCCGCTCGTCATCCACCGTCAGAATTGTCTTGGCCATGCCTTTGCGCGCCTTTCCGGTGCCATGCGCACCCGCACTCGACTCGCAGGGTGCAATATTGACAGTTGCACTGTAATTACTATAACATGATTACGTTATACTGTCAACATGTTATCTAGGTGGGATGACGGCGTGGCCAAGATCCTGACACTTGCGGTCGGGGGCGGGCCGTGCCGGCGGAACGGTTCCGCGGAATCGGCGTAGGCTATCTGTATGGCTGCAAACGGGGTGATTCTGCCGGCAGGGCTCGCGCACTGGATCGATTTCAACATGCCGGAACTTGGCGGCATGCGCGGTGTTCGTCTCCGGTGTTGCGATCGGCTGCCGTTCACATGGGCGCCCGGATTCCTGCGGAACGTGCAGGGTCTCACGCTCTGGAACACGGTCTACCTCAAGCGCGGATGCTGCGAGATCGACCCGCAGCGGCCGGAAAGTATTGAGCTGCTGCTACACGAGCTTGTACACGTGGGTCAGTTCCGGCGCGGCCCCTTGTCGTTTCCGGTTCGCTATTTGATCGACTTCGCGCGCCTGGGATATCTGCGCATTCCCGCTGAGCGCGAAGCGCGGTCGCGCGCCGCCGAACTCCTGGCGCGGTATCTGGCCGGGCCGTTCGAGCCTGCTTGACAAAGGACGGTCCTGCCGGTACAATATCCTCGCTTCAAGCCGCCTTAGCTCAGTTGGTAGAGCAGTGGACTGAAAATCCACGTGTCACTGGTTCAAGTCCGGTAGGCGGCATCTCATTCCCCTCGAACCGAACAGCAGACGCTAAATAGGCCGGACGGCGAATGCCGTCCGGCCTATTGCAGTTGTGAAGCGCTTGCGCCCTACTGGATCACGCCGGGCGGCCTCGATATCTTGTTCATGTTGACGTAGTCGTAGGTGCCGCCGTTCTCGTCCGCAACCGCCTTCAGGAGCTTCATTCCGGGGAACTTCTCGCCAAGGCCCAACGCGAAGGTCGTGATGTTGACGTTGTGGGTGTTGTGCTCACGGATGAACCTGCGCAGCTTGGCGAAGTCCTCGATCCCGCCGTTCGGCTCTCCGTCCGACATAACCATGATGTGCGTTACGCCGCGCATTCGGAGGGCGAGCTCCATGGCGCCGGAGATGTTGGTACCTGGGCCGAGGCGTATGTCGTCGACGTAGTTGCGCGCGTAGGTGATGTTGTCCGAAGTTGCCGGTACGGCGTCGTCCTGGAAGAGCGCCGTCTCGCGCGTGAAGGTGATGATATTGAAGGTATCGGTCGGCCGAAGCTCCCCAAGCGCCTTCTTCAGCGCCTCCTTCGCCTTCAGGATCTTCGCCCCGTCCGCCATGCTCTTCGACGTGTCCATCGCGTAGACGATGTGAACCGGCGTGTCACTGCCGTTGGTGGGCCGCAGCTCGAACAAGGCGCCCCGCCCCGGCGCTCCAATCGCATCGCGCAGTATCCTGCCGACGTTGTTGATCTTCGTAGCCGATGCCGTATGATGGGTCGGCGGCGGATCGCTGTCGCCGGAGTCCTGCACGCGGGCATTGGAGGCTACAGTCTGGACGCCGGGCCGGTCCGGTCCGCGGTTCGGCGCGCCGCCGCCGCCGCGCCCTCTCAACTCCGGGTGGGGCGCCGCCGCTCCCAGCCTGGGCGCGCCGCCGCGTCGAAGGCCGGCAAGCGCCTGGCCCGCCCCCGGGCCGCCTAGTCCGCCGCCCGAACCCGGCCCCGCGCCGGGCTTATCTTCGGGAACGGCGTCGCCGAGCGGGTTGCTGCCCGGCCCATGGAACGCTCTGCCGCGCCCAGCGCCTCCGGGCGCCGGCCCGTCGCTCGCGACGGCCGGTCCGCCGCTGCCGCCGTAGCCGCCGTTGCCGGCGGGCGAATCCGGCGCGTAGAAGCCCGCACGGCCGCGAACGTTTGATGGCCCGGGGACGCCGGAGCCGACGATCGGGCCACCGCCGGAGCCGCCGCGATGTATCCCCGCCATGGGCGCGGCCGAGGCCACGGCCCCGCCGCCCGGTCGATCGTCCGGGATCGCGTCGCCTAGCGGGTTATCGCTGGTGACGTGGAGCACCGACGCATTGGCCGCCGAGTCGTGGGGACCCGTATCCGCTGCCGGGCCGCCGCTTCCACCGGACGCGTATGCCACGTCATTGCTCGGGCTATCCGCGGAAATCTCGCTTGCGCGCGTCGTCGACTCCTGCCTGGCGGAGCCCGCGGCCAGCCGCAGGTCCCGCTTATTCTTCTTGATCCTCGCGGCAGTTACGATGGTAGTGCGAACGCCCATCTCGGGAGCATCGTTCGGCATGCCGTCGCCCAGCGGATTCGCGGCGCGGTCGTGCATTACGGAGCCGCCGCCAGCCGGCCGGCGAATGTCGGTAAGGCTTACGTTCTCGGCCGCGGGATAGCGCACCTCATTTCGCGGGGAGTCCGGCGTAGTCTCCGAGGCGCGCGTGACGGGACGGGACGGGCTGGCGGAGTCGCTCGCGGCCACCGCAGGCGCCGAGGCGCGGCGGACGGGGGCGACTCGCGCCTCTCTCGGCGCGGGCGACTCGTGACTCACGCGCGCAGGCAGCGCCGCGGCGACCGGATGGCTTCGCGCCGCGTGGACCACGGCGTGTGTGATCTCGTGGCGCGCGGGCACGGGCGCCGGAGTCGTGTGGACCGCGAGTCGCGGAGCGTGAACAGGCTCGCGCTTCGGCTTCGGCGACGGCTCAATACGCTTTGGCTGCGGAGGCGTCGCCGGCGCCTCGAACGTTACCTCGATGCTCGGCGCTTCCGGCGTCCGCATCGGTCCCCCAAGGCCCAGGCCGCGCGTAACGAATACCACCGAGAAATGCAGTATGAGCGAGAGGACGCTGAATATGGGCAGCCAGAACCAGCGTTCTATGCGCATGGATATTTCCTCACTCGTAAAGAGGCGAGCATAATGAACGCGCTAACGCGCGTGATTTCGCTCGTCGAAGTTCACCCATCGATCATGCACGTCCGGGTGTACGATCAGGCTATGTCCAGTCGCATATCGCTGCACTGAAAGAAGGTGCGTAGTTTTGAAGGGGCAGGGCCGTCGCGAGTCTCTGCCGGCCCGTGATTCCAACTGTCGATTCGTTGCGACTTGACCTATCCGGCGTTACGTTCGATCGTGCGCTTGCTGATGCTGCTAGCGGACCGTCGACCGTGCCGGACAGGTTGGTTGGACGGACGCCGCGTGGAATTGGAAATGGGAACACCATCCCGATTCTCATGATTGGTCGCCGCCGCCCGAATCTCCAGTGAAAGCACCACGTATTTTAGCCTAATAACCTGTCCGTTTGCAACGTTTACGGGACGCCGCTCAGAAAAAAGATCGATCGTTTAGCGAAGCAGCTTGAATTGCGCCGAAATGACGTTCTGGCGCCCACCGCGGCGCCGTAAAACAGCGCCCCCGCAAACCGGAATCCGCGCCGAGCCGGACCGGACGGCCGGCAGGACGCGCACCGGAGCCGGCATGGTGAGTTCTCGCGGTGGTATAATTGCGGGTCGCGCATCTTAGCGCCGTCCCAACGGCGCGCAACGTTTTCGCCCGGGGTTTTCCGAAATGATCTCGATCCTCCGCGCAGCCCCAGCCGCGGCGCTCGCCATTCTCATCGCCGCGCCGGTGGCGGCTCAACCACCGCAGGACGACGCGCACAAGCGCGAGGCCGACCTGATCCAGAGGGCGACCGCCGCCCTGAAGGCGAAGGACCTCAATGCCGGGCGCGACCTGCTCAGCCAAGCCTCCGAGCTCGTTCCGGAGGATGCGACCCCCGTGTTCGGCCTCATCGAGCTCGACCTACACGATAAGCGGTATGACGAGGCCGCACAGCTCGCCGACCGAAAGCTCAAAGTGGTGCGCGATGCGCAGGGCATGGAGCTGTTATTGCGCGAGAGCTTCAAGGTCCAGATACTCTGGGCCGCCGACGCCGCAACGCCGAAGGAGGATGCGCGGAAGCGTCTCAATCGCGCCATCGCCCTCGCCGTGACGCTCGATACGGCGCCCATACGCGTATCCGTGGTCCTGGACGCCTCGAGAGTCCTGGAGCGGCTCGGCTACGTCGACGCCGCGGTGGACGCCTTCAAGCGCGGCGCAGCGGCCGCGCGCGCCAAGGACAGGGACCCCGGGTTCGAGGGCGCGCTGCTCCTGCGCGCCTCCGATGTGCTGGCGCGCGCGAGCCGGTTCGCGGAGGCCAACACGCTGAAGGACCAGGCGCTGGCGCTGGCGCAAGAGGCCGGCAAGTCACGCGCGAATTCCCAGCGGCTTACCGGCGGCGCGATTGCCGAGGACCCGGCCACACCCGTGCTCGTTCCTCAGACCGGCCACGCGGACGGCATCAACTTCGTGGCGCTCCACCCTTCCGGCGACGAAATGGCGGTGGCGTCCGGCAAGGACCAGGGGCCGCACGAGGTGGTATTCTGGGACGTTCACAGCCTCCGGTCTATCCGGACGCTGGGCGGCTTCTCCCGCGGCGTGCGGCAGGTGCTGTACAGCAAAGACGGCACGCGGCTCATGACGCGTGAAAGCAGCATCCGCATCTGGTCGACCGCCAGCCTGCAGCCTCTGTTCCAGATCAATACCGACTGCGACGACATGGCGGTCGTGCCGGGTCGGGACATGCTCATTACGGCCGGACAGTCGCTCCGTCTGTGGGATATCGCGACCGGCCAGCAGACCGCCGCACTGGCGGCAGACGGCGTCTATCGGGGGCCCTGCGCCGTGACGGCCGACGGCAAGACGCTTGCGGTAGCCAGCGCGAAGGGCGCGATCGAGGTGTGGGACCTGGCCGCCAGGAGGCGTACCGGCGAGCTCTCCAGCCAGGGCGATGAGATCAACGCGCTGGTGTTCACGCCGGCCGGCGACACTCTGATCGCCGGGTGCGGCAAGCGGTTCGAGGACAAGCCGGGCCACATCCGCTGCTGGACGATCGCCGACATGCGGCCCGCGGCCGAGATCGGAAGCGGGGCTCGGGCCGCCGTCGCCCTCGCGATCTCGCCGGACGGGTCCGCGCTGGCGGTGCGGCATGAGGGAATCACGAAGGCCGAACAGAGCCTGGACCTGTGGGACCTGAAGTCGAGGCGGAAGCGACAGCTTCACGGTGTCGAGCACAGCGTCGACGCTCTGGCCTTCGTGCAGGGAGGACGCGTGCTGATCGCGGGAGGCGGCGGCGGCGGCATCTCGGAGCTGAAGGCCTGGGATACGGCATCCGGAACGCTCCTCGCGGACCTCGGGCAGCACGCGCGCGTCAGCTCGACGGTGGCTTTCGCGCCGCAGGGCGACACGCTCGCCGTCGCAGACCGTGGCGGCAGCGTGCGGCTGTGGAATCTCCAGACCGCCCGTCCGTCCGTTACGGTCACGGAATGCGCCGACAACGGGGGCAGTCCCGGCAGATTCGGACACATGCTCGCGTTCGACCCGACCGGGGAAAGGTTCGCAGGACCGCTCAAGGGACAATATGGCCTGACGCGAATCTGGTCCGCGCGGACGGGCGCGGCGGTCCGCACCCTGGGTGTCGAGCCGCGGGAGATTCTCCGTCAGCGCGCGCACTCCTCCGCCTTCAGCGCGGACGCGCAGTGGATGGTCAACGGCTATACCGGGCGGATCGACCCGAAGACCCCCAGCACGACGGTGACGCTCTGGAATGTCGCGACCGGCCAGCAGGCGCGCGTCTGGTCGCCGGCGGCCAACAGCATCGACGCCGTGGCGTTCACACAGGCCGGCGACATCATCGCGACCCTCTCGGAAAGCGAGCAAGTGACGCTCTACAGCGCCGCAACCGGAGCGACGATCCGCAGCTTCAAGGGATCGAGCTTCTATTTCGGATCCGGACTGGCGTTCAGTCCGGACGGTCGCCTGCTCGCGGCATCCGGCGGCGGCTCCCACATCGACGTGTGGAACACCTCCTCGGGAGATCTGTCGGCGAGCTTTGACTTCCCGTCCGCGAACCAGTTCGCGGTCTACCGAGTCTCCTTCAACCGTGACGGCACGATGCTCGCGGCAGGAGGGACGGACGGGACCGTCCGCCTGTGGAGCGTGGCGACGCGACAGCCGGTCGCGGTGCTCAAGGGCCATGCCGGCGCCGTGGCCGCCGTAACGTTCGCGCCGGACGGCGTTTCGGTGATCAGCTCCGGCGCGGACCGGACCGTGCGGTGGTGGGATCCGAAGAGCGGCAGGCAGATCCGGCAGGCCAGCATCCCGGCGCAGAACCTGGCTGTGCGCGCGGACGGCCAGGCGATCGCGGCGGTCGCCAGCCCGCCGTACGGCGGCGGCGGCATCGTGACGCTCTGGGACGCCGCCACGAACAAGACGCGGCAGCTTCCGCTTGGCGGCCGGTTCGAGGCTATCGCCTCGATCGCCTTCGACCCGACCGGCCGGCAGGTGCTCGTCGGCAACGCCTGGAGCCTGCTTCGCATCGACTTCGAGAGCGGCAAGGTCGTCGAGGGCTATTCCCGGGGCGGCGGACTCAACTCCGTGGCCTGGTCGCGCGACGGCTCCCGAATTGCGACCGCTCACCGGAACCTGGAGAGCTTCATCGCCGACGGGACCGAGGGCGACAGCATCGAGATTTGGGACAGCGACACCGGCGGCTTCGTGCGCACGCTCCACCTGCCGAAGGACTCGGCGGACGTGATCGAGTTCGGGGCGGATGGGAAGACGCTGGCGACGATTGACAGCAAGGACTTGCAGAAGCCGAGCGCGATACGCGTCTGGTCCGTCGAAACCGGAGCGCGCGTCGCGGAGTGGGAAGCGCCGCCGGATACGCGCTCGCTCGCAATAAGCCCGGATGGAGCGCGCATCGCCGCGGCGAGCGCGTCGATATTCGGCGGCCAGATAACCGTCTGGAAGTATCCGTCCGGTGAGCGCATCCGCAGCGTCCCGCTTGGTGATGCGCACGGGATTCGCGTGGCCTGGCGACCGGACGGCGGCCAGCTCGTCGCGGCGTGCTCGGACGGCGCGGCCCGGGTCTTCGACGCCGAGACTTTCAGCCTCGTCCGCACGGTCCGCGGCTCCGGCGACTCCCTCTTTGCCGCCGCGTTCGACCCCTCCGGCCGTCGTATCGCGACGGCGGGCGCGGACGCCCAGGCCCGCCTATGGGACGCCGCCACGGGCCGCGAGATGGTCCGTCTCATCGGGGTGGACGACGACCAGTATATGGCGGCCACGCCGGCGGGCGACTATCTGGCCTCGATGGGGGCCTACGGCGGCGTCGCCTTCCGGCTGGCGGGCCGCGCCTATCCGCTGGAGCAGTTCGACTTGCGGTACAATCGGCCCGATCGCGTGCTCGAGTCGATGGGTGTGGCGGAGACAGGCCTGCTCGCCACCTATCGGACCGCGCACGAAAAGCGGCTGGAGCTGGCGCGCGTCTCCGAGCAGCAGGTCGGCGGCGCGGTCGACGTGCCGGACCTCACGCTCGATACCAGGGCGCTCTCGCTATCCACTCCGGAGCGAGACGCGCGCCTGCGGGTATCGATCTCCGACGACGGCCACCCTATCTCGCGAATTCGCGTCGTTGCGAACGGGGTTCCGGCGACGTTTACGGCAGCGGGGCGAGCAAACCATGGCTCGGCCGGCATGGACATCTCGGCACAGAGCGCGAGACGATGGAGCGGCGAGATCGTCGTGCCGCTGGCCGCCGGCGTGAACCGCCTGCAGGTGTCCGCGGTCAACGACCAGGGCACGGAGAGCCTCGCGCGTGAAGCGGTTGTGAGCTGCACCGCGGAGCCGCACCGCGAGCTCTATGTCCTTTCGGTCGGCATCTCGCAATATGCAGCCGGGGACGCCTATCGCCTGAAGTCGGCGGACGTCGACGCGACCTCCGTGGCGGACCTGTTCTGCGATTCTTCTCGCGCAGGCGGGTACTCCGGGCCGCCGCATCGCAAGGTGCTGCTCAACGACCAGGCGACACACGACAACATCGTCGCCGCGCGGGAGTTCCTGGCGGCTGCGAAGCCGGACGACACCGTTGTGGTCTTCATCGCAGGCCACGGGCTTCTGGACGGCAAGCTCGACTACTACTTCGCAACGCACGACGTGGACTTCGGAGCGCCAGCCGCCAAGGGTCTCTCCTACGATGCGATCGAAGGACTGCTGGACGGCGTAGACGCGCGGCAGAAGCTGCTGATGATGGATACCTGCCATGCCGGCGAGGTCGACCGATCGGCAAAGCCCGTGGCGGCAGGCGGCTCGAACGGGCGCGGCACCCGGCTCGTCAACTCGGACAGGGGCAAGGAGAGCGCGTTCGACATTCTGCAGGAGCAGTTCTTCACGGTGGAGCATGGCAGCGGCGCGACGGTGATCGCCGCTTCGCGAGGAATCGAGACAGCCGCCGAGGACCGCGCGCACGGCATCTTCACGCAGTGCCTGCTGGACGGCCTCGGCGGCAAGGCGGCAGGCCCCGACGGCGCCGTGACGGTCACCGGCCTGAATGCCTACGTCGCGCGGGAGGTGGACGCGCGGACCGACCATCGGCAGCGGCCCATCACGCGCCGGCTGAACCTGCAGAACGACTTTCAATTGGCCCGCCTGCCGGCGAAGAAGTAGCTATAGCTGGCACTGGGACGGCAATCGGCAATCGGCAATCGGCAGTCGGTGACAGGGTGTTGATTGCGCGATTGCGGGTTGCCGGTTTCGTCACGGTATGTCCGGCACGCTGGTTCCCGGCGGAAGGCTCTTTCTCAGCTCCAGGGCTCGCTCGGCGTAGCCAATCTGCTCGTCGGCAACGATCGCCGTCACGCGGACCGTCTCATTGCCCGGCTCTTCCGCGAGCGCGGCCTCGCACTCGGCCGCGACCTCGTTCAGAAGGCCGGCTGCGGCCAGCTCACCGACGCGGCCCAGTCGCCGCGAACCTGCCGGCAGCGAGTCCGTCTGGGCGAGCTGCGCCGCGAGCGCGGCTTCGGCGACGGCATCCATCAGGGTGAAATGGACCGCGAACTCCCGGCCATTCGTCCGGATGGAGAGTGACAAGCGATGCCGCCGCGCCCGTTCCGGCAGAGCGCGGAGCGCGGCCACGAATGGCTCGGACGGAGCCCGTCCAACCGCGCCGTCCACGGATTGCGGGGCCAGGATCGAGGCGCCCGTCGTATCGTCCGTAAGCGCGAGACGCGTCGTTACGCCGGCCGGCGTCGGCGTCCAGCGAATCTCAAGCTTGTCGAGTCGCTGCACCGAGCGGTCCGCCGGCGCATAGAGCGGCCCGGCGTCCCGCGGCCGGCCGCCGAGCAGCGACGCCTCGCTTATGATTTTCAGGAGGGCGAGCTGCGCCGCGGTCGGCCTTCGGGCAAACGTCCTCCATTGCGCGGTCTCATTCGCTGGAGTCGCAATCGTCTGGACAATCGCCGTGCTGCCATGCGGCACCCATACGTTGAGCTTGCATCCTGGCGATGCTTTGACCCACTCCCCGAAGCAGATCGGCCGGGACCGATCCTTCACAGGGTCGAGCAGCACTTCCGGCCTGGCCATCGTGGGCCGCCAGTAGACCTTGCCGACAATGGAGTGGACCGTGGCGACGATGACCGCCGCTTTGGTCTGCGCCGACGCGCCGGCTGGATTTGCCAGGGCCACCGTGATCGTGGCCGCGAGAGCGCCAAGCAGGTTCCTCATGTTTCGCCCTTCCCGCTTCCGACGCCGTGCGCCGGCCGCGCTGGCGCGCCGGTCCCGTGCGAGGCCTGGCGCACAATCTTACCAGACAAGTGTTTGAAGAGGCGTTCGACTGGCCGATGGAACAGGAGCCCGACTACGACGAGCGGAAAGTCGTCCCAAATAACGTGGGTCTTCTGGACGAGAAAGATTCCTGCCACGATGACGGAGACGAAGATGACCGCGGTCGTCACATTGTGGATTGTGTTTATATGCGCCTCGGACGGCTCGTCGAGCCCACGATGAATGTGCCACAGGCGCCGCCCGACGACGATCGCGATCCCGAGCAGGCCGAGCAGCAGGTCGCCGGCGATGCGGCCCGGAAGCGTCGGCTGAAAGAGCGGCGATTGAAGCATCGTGTAGGCGGCGGAGGCGTGAACCAGCACGCCGGGAAATGCGCGCGTCCGATCCGGGACGACCATCTTGTCTGTGGTCTCGCTGCTGCTGTTGCCGATGAGCACCAGCCGGTCGCGGAGGCGACTATCCCCGGCGGGCGCGGCCATGACGTCATCGATGCTTATCGAGCGCTCACCCAGCGCCTCGATCTGGCTGTAATCGACCAGAAACTCCTCGACCCGGATCGCCGGCGACAGATCGCGATCCACCTCCGGCGTAAGCGCCCATTTCAGCGCGCGAGGGACCGCGTATGTCGGCGGCCGCAGGGGAGCCGGCACCGCGCTTGCCAGCTTTCCGCTCATGGACAGCAGCTCGCGATCGGCGCTTTTGACGCGGATCGACCGCCACATCGTGAACCGCTCATCCGTTGGAGTGCGCAGCGCCGCGGCCATGTCCGTGTACGGCGCATCGTAGAGCCATTGGCTCGAGCTTCCCGTCGCGGTGCGATCGGCGCCGAGAAAGACGGGCGTGCTCTTCGACAGAGCGAGGCAAGTATCCAGGAACTGCACCTCGTCGGCGGTCATGGTCGGCAGCTCGTCCGCGTTCGACGGTAGTTGCGGCGAGCAGTCGAGGTCCAGCCCGATCGCGATCGGATGCTGCGAGGCGATCTTCTCGATGAGCCTTGCCAGCGTCCTGCGATCGGTCAGGTTGTGGCCGATCGTTCCGGGAAGCGATGAAATGTCAACTACCTGGACGAGCGGGACCGGCGCACGCGCGCCTGAGGGAAGCCGCCGCTGCATGGCGTTGAAGACGAGCACCTTCAGGCGGTCCGCAAGCTCAGTCTGTTCAAGGAGCAAATTGAGGGCGAGAAGGCTGCAGATGACGACAACCGCCCACTTGACATCGTCGATCACCTCGTCCAGGCGGCGCCTCCGCGCCTCGGCGACCGTTTCCGGCTGCCGATTGCTCCGGTGCGCGCGGCGGCTGCGGGACCGCGATTCGCCGGCAATTGCGGTGGTATCGAGGTCGTCAGGCTGTACCGCGGCAGGCGACGGTGCGGCCGCGCTCGCCTCGGCATCTGCGGCAGGGGCCGGCGATGCATCGCCCGACCCGGCCGGAGTCGCCGGGCGTTCCGCGGCATGCGGCGGCGGCGTATGTACGCCGCCATGGCGGGCCTGGGATGCCGGCGGCGCGCCGTCGCCGACCGCCGGCGTGCCGCTCTCCGGCGCCGCAGCGCCGGCGGCGGAGACAGGGCCAAGCCCGTCCGGGCCGTGGCTCTCGCCGCGTTCCGTCTTATCGTGGCCCGCCTCCGGTCTGCCGTTCCCATCCTCCATTCGCGGACGCTCCAAACTCACTGCGCCGGCCGCTCCGGCGCCGCAAACGCGACGTGGCAAGCGCTTGCGGTCCAGTTATTCGGTACCTCGCTGTCGGAGTCGGCGTCGCGCTTCGTGTAGTTCGCAAAGAGCTTGCCGAGTGGCGAGTTGATCTCCGGACCCGGCCCGCGCTTGCCGCTCATGCCGCGATCCACGGCCGGCAGGTCGAACAGCGGGCCGAAGTCCGCAAATTCGCGCGTGGCGATGGCGACGAGCGTCTCGACCCCCACCGGTTCGCTGACCGTCCAGAGTTTGTACGGCTCGCCCTTGCCCATGGTGAGCGGGATCCAGGGCGCCTCCTTACCCTGCTCGGCCGGAAGGATCACGTTCGAGTCGTTGTCGATCGACGCGGCTTCGGGATTGGGCCACATCGGGCCGATTCCGCCCTGCGGATTGAGATCCACCAGCGCCACGTGCGCCTTGACTGTGCCGGTGTTGCGCATCTCGATGCGGAAGTGCGAGCCCAGCTTGAGCGTCGGCATCGCGTCCCGGCTGGACGCAAGCGGTCCCTTGCCCTTGTCGGACACGTACACCACTTTGCCCGGATGATCAAGGTCGGGCTGCGTGTTGCACTCGAACAGCCGCATCTCGATATGGATGTCGGCGTCGCCCGGCTTTTCTACCAGGCCCGACATCAGGCGATGGCGCGTCTCGCGCGTCAGGGCGATCTCGATATTCCTTGGAAGCGTATCGTCGCCGGCAAGCGAGGTGAGCGAGACCTTCTTGTTACCGTCTGGCGTGACGCGCCGGACCTGGCACGCGAGGAGCGACGAATCACCCCGAAGCAGTATCACGCTCTCCTTGAGCGACGGGTCCGCGCCCACGAGCGTCATCTTGCGCGGCTCCGCGACGCCCGATCCCGGCACGGGCGCCACTTCGACGTCCCATCGCTCGCCGGCGCCGCGCTGCGCGCCCTGCAATCCGCCTTTGCACGCCTCGGCCGCGGGGCAAATCTGGATGTCCCAGCCCTTGTCCGCCTCTGTCGTCACGACCAGCCCGCGCGACTTCATATCGTCGAGCGTCTTCGCGATGGCCGCATACCCGTGATGCTGCCTGATCCGGGCGACGCTGACTTTCAGCGGCGTCTCATGGTATGCCAGCGCCGTGACGACCGCGCGGCAGCCATTCAGCTCCGTCACGGTCATGCCGGGCGCCTCGATCTCCGACACCGTCAGGCCGGGGTTCTTCACCACCCCTTCGACCGATTTGCCGGTCTTGAGGTCGGCGTCCGGCGCGAAGACAGCCAGCTTGGTCCCGGCCTCGATTCCCATCAGCTTTCCGGCTTTCAGAACGGCCTTGTCGTCGACGCGCTCTATCTTGATATAGGATCGCGGCTGGATCGTGCCGGCGGAAAACAGCTTCTGGTCGGGCGTACCCTCCATCTGCGGCGTCTGGCTCGTGCCCTTTGCTCGCATGATGCAGGTGACGTTTTCGAATAGGTCGCGGTACGTCGTCAGCTCGGTTGCGGCGCCAAGCGCCTTGACCAGCGCGTAGCTGAGCGCCCCCATCTGCTCGCCGTCGTCGTCGATCTCGACCGCCGACTCGGCGCTTCGGCACGCGGAGATTGCGGTGAAGCCCTGCTGCGCGATCGCCTCCGATGCGTAGAGGCCGGGCTTCATGTCGAGCGCGCGGCGCAGTCCCTTCGCGATGGCCCGCTCGAACCCGCGCCGCTCCCCGACGCCGCTGTCGCGCGTTATGGTGCCCGAGTGGCAGGAATCGAATGTGAGGAGGAAGGCGGCCGGCCTGACTTTCGATAGACCCGCCCGAAGGATTCCGGCAAGCACCTTGTCCGGAACGTCATTGGCGCCGTCGTTCGTCGACTTGTAGTCGGAGGGAACCAGGGTCTGATCGAAGCCCAGAGGGTCGCCGGGATCCTCCACCTGCGAGCCATGGCCGGAGTAGTGTACAAACAGCACGTCGTTGGGCTGAGTATCGGCCAGGAAGCCGGCCAGGGCATCCTTGATCCCCTGCCCTTGTGTCTCCTCCGGTTTACGCCTGGCGGTCACGGCGAAGCCGTGGAACTCCAGCACTTTTTGGAGGAGCATGGCATCCCGCTGGCAGTGCAGGTCGCGCGCCGAGTGCGGGTCGTTCTCGCGGGCGTACTTGTCGATGGCGATAATGAGCGCGCGCTTCCGCCCCGGCGCGCCGGCCGCGGGCGCACGCCGGGCGACCGCGACCTCCGGGACCAGTAATGCGCCTGCGCCCACAGCGAGAAGAGCTCTGCGACTTATCTGCATGGTCAACGGTTTCTCCCAGGTGCAAGAGGATGACTACCACAATACTATCACACGGTTACGATGCGCGGTATGCATCGCATTTCTACAACCGCAACAGAGTGTCCTTTAACCTTTCCATCTCCCTGTTCTGCTGGTAGAATGTCTTGTTAACAGTCGGCAGCCTCCAATCTACTCGCATGAGCAGGGAAAGGGCGACGCCGACGGAGCGGATGGCTCAGCACCGTGCCTCGAACATCTACCGGAAGACACTTTCAGCCAACCTGTGCGCGTCGGCTCCCGAACGCGTGTGGAGCAAAGCGATGAACCGTCCCGTCTCTCGCAGAACGTTTGTGGCAGGCGCCGCGGCGTCGCTGACGCTCGGCGCGCACTCTGCCGCCGCATTCCGTCAGGCGCAGCTCGCGCCCAGGAAGCGGGCGCTGATCGTCGGCGTCCAGGGCTACTACCGGAACGGCGACGACGACAGCGCGCAGGATCTCAATACGCTGGAGGACGTCAAGCGGCTCGGTGATCTGTTGAAGGGCGTGTTGAAGTTCGACGAGGTGCGGGTCCTGGATACCGCGGAGCTGACGAAGAAGAGCGCGATCCTGGGAGCGCTCGCGTCGTTCATCGCCGGCTCGCGGCCGAACGATATCCTCTATTTCCACTACTCCGGCCATGGCTCGCAGGTGAAGGATGACGCGGATATCCTCGGCTTCGATCAGACACTTGTGCCTTCCGACTACGTGTCGATAAAGGACGGCAGCAACGACATCCGCGACAAAGAGCTGGCAAGAACGCTCGCGTCGGCCAGGGACAGGCAGCTCACTGCCTTTCTGCTGACGTTCGACTCTTGTCACTCCGGTACGGTCACGCGCGACCCCGGCCCCAGGAAGCGCGGGTTCGAGCGCGTGTTCGTCCCGGACTATGAATCGCGGCTTGAGCGGCGAGGCCCATTCCTGCCAGCGAACGCGCTCGCGGACCAGCCCTTCACAGCGATCTCGGCGTGCCGCAGCGACGAATCGGACTTCGAGACCGAGGTGAAACGCGTCCGGATGGGCTCGCTCAGCCATGCGCTGGTCCAGGCGCTGGCCCCCGCGACCAGCGAGACCACGTATCGCGACCTTTTCTACCAGATCACCACGATGATGCGCACCATGGGCCTGAGCCAGACGCCGCAGATCGAGGGCCCGCTCGACGCCTCGCTGCTGGGAGGCAGACTCCTGGAGCCCAAGCGGTATTTCGAGATCAAAACCGACGCCGACGCGAGCCCGCCGGCCGTCTTACTCGAAGGCGGGACGCTCGTGGGGATTGGAATGGGCGCCGAAGTCTCGATCTACCCCAGTGGAGACACGACTTTCCGGACGCCGATCGCCACGGCGACCGTCAGCGCGCCGGGCGCCTTCGAGTCGTCGCTGAACGTCCAGTACGCGCCCGGCAAACACCTGGCCGATCTGGCCGCCGGACGGGCGCGGGTAACGCGCATGGTATATAGCGAAGAGCCGATCCGCGTCGACACCAGCCGCATCCCCATGCACCCACGCGCGAAAGAGATCGCCGAGTCGCTCGGAGAGCTAACCAAGACCGGTCTGGCGGCACTCGCGGTGGGCGATGCGTGGGACGTTCAGATCTGCCCGGCCGCGGAGGCGTTCGGCCGGCTGGACCATCGGCCGCAGGCGGCTGCCGGCGGCGGCTGGACGATCGTCGTCAAGAACCCGGCCGGCGCTCCGCGCTCCATGACGCTCCGCGGCGCGGACCCGGCGGCCCGTGAGAGTCTCGTCCTGTTCCGGCGCGCCGATGGCGGCCTTCTCAGCGCGGAGGCGGGCGACGGCACGTTCATCCAGTCGCTTCCAAATGATGAAAAGCTTGCGGACCTCATCGGGGAGACGCTGCGGCGCGAAACTCGCCGCCGCCTCATGTCCAATCTGCCGGTCATCTCAAGCCGGCCCGGCTGGGAGGCCGGGCAGGACATTCACGTCGAGCTTCAGATCGTGCTGATCGAAGGAACGGAAAACCCAGTCGAAAAGGGAACCTACGCGTGGAAGCGCGACATACGCGTGCTGGCTCCGGATGCCGTCGGCGAAACGCGGCCCCGAGTTGGCCAGCTCTTTCGGCTGCAGCTCCGAAACCGGGGACCAAAGCCGGCGTACGTGACGATTGCCGACCTCGGACCGGACGGCACGATAGGCCCGCTGTGGCCCGTACCGTCCGCCGCGATCGACAACTTGATTCCGGTCAACGAGCGCTGGTTACCTCTGGAGAAGGACGCGGGCGTCTACGCTGTATACGAGTTCACGGAGCCGATCGGCCATGAGACGTTCATCTTGATCGCCACGGAAAACAAGGCGAATTTCGCACCGCTCTTCGATGTGCCCGCGATCCGGTCCCGTGGCCTTCCGGCGGCCGGCAGCCGCGGCGGCTCCGAGCTGAACGATCCCTTTGGCCGGCTGCTCGCGAACGCGACCACGCGGGACGCAACGGCGGCCAGCACGATCGGCGCGAAGTGGAAGGCTACCGCGTTCCCGCTGGACGTGCAGCCTAGGTAGACCGAACAACCACACGGCCCTCACCGACGCCATACGCACTCTTCGCTCCATGCGTCCCGCCCTGTCACTCCCGCCTCGCACAGTAACCGCGCGCTCCGGATCGGCAATCACCTCCCGTACCTGCTGGAAGAGTTGATATGTTGGAATCGCGGCACGCAAGCCTGCCTGGTGGATTGGGCGCCCGGTTCGACGGGGGGGGGCGCCGCGGCGGGAAGGTTCCGACCGCAGAAGACCGTTGCCTCTTCGCCTATCTGGCGGCGCGCCGCAGCGGCCGAAGGCGAGCGACTCTCGAATGAGGCGGCGGTCGCTCTTGCGAACAGCCAGTTCGGGGCGATCCTCGCCGCGCGCCCGGCGCGCGGCCAGCGGCCGCACTTATTTTGCGGCGCGAGTCGGCGCTCCCATCTCGCCGACCTCCACGGAGCCGATACGCTCCGGCGGCGGACACGCGATTTTGCCCATCACGTCCTCGCCGCGAATCGGTTCACGTGTTCGAGGGCTGATCGCAGGCCCGCCCTCCTCCCAATTCCCGCCGGCCGACCTGTCCGGCGATTTCAGGGCGATAGCGCCGGTCATCACCTCGGGCGGCGGCTCACTTATCACTCGCTGGCCCATAGCTGGTTCGGCTACGGCCGGCGCGCCGCCCATTGTCGGGCGATCCGTCTGGCGCTTCGCCCAGAACATCGCGAAGGCGGCGGCAAGCGCCAGGCAGGCGCCGAACGAGGCCTTCGTCCGCGCGAGAACAAGGCGCCGAGCCGCGCGCAGGCCAACGGGGCAGTCCGCCGTAAGGATCGTTCCATCGCGCCGGCGATAGTACCGAACGCACAGATGGCCCTCGTGCTCCCTCAAGAGACCCTCGGCCTCCGCCTGGCAGAGCGCAGACAGGTTGTAGACGCGCTTTCGGCACCCGGCGCAGAACCGAACCCGGTCGCCATCGACCGGGTCCATCTCCTCCCACGATGCCCGGCACGGCGACGCGACGCGAACGTTTTGCAGCAGCGGTATATCCGATCGCATCCCGATCCTCCTCTATCGCCATTCAGACCGACCCCATTTACTGCTTAGGGTCGCGGCTGACTATAAAGGTTCAATCGAGATCGCCCGCTTCAAGAAACTCGCGTGGGTCGCGGCAAAACTACTCGTCGTACTTCGCCGCGACGCGGCGATGCCGGGCGCGACGATGCGCGTGGATAGCGCCGACCGGCTTGCCGATCCCGGGCTTGGAGACGCCGGCGATGCCGCTCTCTACCCGGTCGAGCGGGTCGCGGACAACTCCCGTGTAGGCGCTCAGATAGGAGAATCCGAGCACCGCCATCACGCCTATCGCCGCAGTCCACAGACAGCCCTGGCCGGTCGGGCTAGTAGAATAGTCTCCTATGCTGCTCCGCTGATTCTTCGCGCTCATCTCCCGCCTCTCCCTCCCTGTATCTCGTCGCCTGCCGGTCGCAGCCGGCTGTCCCGTCAATCCCCGCAACGCGGGCTAAATGTGGAATGATGTCCACTATCTGTGACAGGTCAGCAGTATAACACCTACACTGAACGCATGTCTACATCATCCCAAAAAACTTCTTGAATCGATATACTAGTCGGGAGATTGCCCGCCGGCCTTCAGGGCAGGAAGCGGAGCCCGGCGCGGCGAAATGCATCCGGGAGTGCGCGGCGAAGAGCGACGCCTTCCGGGGGACGAACAGCTTGACGGACAGTTCGGTCGAAATTCGGATCGCCGCCACGAACGAGGAGCTCGAAGCGGCGTTCGCACTGCGAATGGCGGTCTTCGTGGAGGAGCAGCGCGTACCGCCGGACGAAGAGATGGACGGTTACGACGTGATCGCGACCCACTTTGTCGCCTGCCTGCCAGTCGGGACGGATGCTCCCGGCGAGGTGATAGCAACCGCCCGGCTGGTGGACAAGGGCGCGGGCGTCGGCAAGATCGGACGCGTGGCGGTCGCGGCGGCGCATCGCGGCCGCAAGGTGGGCGCCGCGCTAATGCGCCACATCCACTCCCAGGCCGCCGCGCAGGGCTGCCGGCAGATCGTGCTGGAGGCGCAGTGCTACGCCATTCCCTTCTACGAAAAGCTGGGCTACGTCGCGGAGGGGCCGGTATTCCTGGACGCGAACATCGAGCACCGCCTGATGCGGCTCGATCTGCAGCCGGAGTGTGACAGCAGGGCGGCAGCGGGATCCGAGGACGTCGAATGATGGATGGAACGTCCGCAGGCGAGCCGGCCCCGTCACACGAAAAAGGCGTGCGCGACGAGGATGGCGGCGGCGGTACTCGCTCCCCGCTCGGGCAGCAGCCGCCAGCGCGGCGCCAGGGAGCGCGCGATGCGGACGCGGCTGCCGGGCCGGAGGCGCCGCCCGACCGGCCCGAGCCCCTGTACCCGCGGGCCGCCAGCGGGCTCCGGACGCACCGACCCGATCCACCGGGCTCAAGTCCGGCCGGCCGGAGCAAGACCTCCCGGCGGCGCGGCGCCGGCTTTGCCGGCGGGCCGCGCGACGCGAGCAGTGCATTCCTGGAGACTGCGAACCGCCTGCTCACCCTCGCGCTCACGCAGCGCCACTCTCCCAATTTTATCCACGAGGCGCTCGAGGAGGCACTGCGCGCAACCCGGGGCAAGCGCGCCTTTCTCGCGCGGATCGAGCAGGAAACGGGAGAGCTGGTCGTGGGCGAAACGGCGGGAGACGGCTGGACCTCCGAGCGGCGTCTCCTGCGCCTCAAGCCGCACAACCGCACGGAGCGCGGGATCACGGGCTACGTGGCCATCACGGGCGAGCCGTACTGCTGCCCGGACGTGCGTGCCGATCCGCACTACATCCTCTCATTCGACGACGTGATGAGCGAGATCGCCGTGCCCTTCTTCGACGCAGAGGGGCGCGTACGGGGCGTGCTCAACGTGGACAGCGATACTCTCGACGCGTTCTCTGCAAACGACGTCGCCATGCTGACCACGTTCGCAAACGGAATCGCGGCATCGCTTGCTTTTGAGGAGTTTCGCCAGCGCGAGCAGCTCCTCGTGGAGATCGGGCTGGAGCTCTCCGCCACCACGGAGGTGAACGCGCTGGCGCGCCGGGTGGTGAACGTGACCGCGCTTGCCCTCCGATGCGAGGCCTGTTCCGTCTTCCTGCTCGACGAGCCTGGCGAGTCGCTCGTCCTTCAGGCGTCCAGCGGCTCGCTGCGCAGCCAGATCGGCGTGGCCTCCTACCGGCTCGGCGAGGGCCTCACGGGCAGCGTGGCAGCGACCGGCGAAGCCATCCGCCTCGACGATCCGCGCGACGATCCGCGGTGGCGCGGCCGGTACCCCGAGTTCTCGCCGGACGAGCTGAGCGCCTTCCTCGCGGTACCGATTCCCGGCGGCGAGCGCATTCTCGGCGTCATCCGCGCGTCGCGCCCGCGCAGTGCGCCAGCATGGTTTCGCGCGCGATTCACCGAGAGCGACGAACGCGTCCTGCGCACCATTGCCAGCCAGCTCGGAAACGCCGTGGACAACGCCCGGAGCCTCAGCCGCCTCGTCCGCTCCGAACGGATGGCCGCATGGGGCGAGCTCTCCGCGAAATCCGCCCACATGATCGGCAATCGGACCTTCGCGATCAAGGGGGACTTGAACGAGCTGCGCTACCTGCTTAAGGGCGCCGCCGAGGCCGATCCCGCGGAGGCATCGAAGCGCATCGTCGAGATCGCGTCGCTGGTCGAGAGCGTCGAGCGCGGCGTGTTCAAGCTGGAGGACATCCTGCGCGAATTCCGTGACTTCGTAATGGCGACGCAGCTCAAAATCCGTGTGACGGATGTCAACCAGATGGTGCGGGAATCGGTCAACGAGACGATGCCGCGCAGGTCCAGCGTCGCGCTGATAGAAGATTACGGCACGAACCTGCCGGCGCTCCCCTTGGATGGGGAGAAGCTGAAGCGCGCGCTGTCCGAGCTGATAGAGAACGCGATCAGCTTCATGCCGGAGGGCGGCACGCTGACCGTCCGCACGGGCATGGCCGCCGCGGCGCGGCTGCCCCGGATCGCGCGCCTCTCGCGGCTCAATCCCTACGTGGAGATCGTGCTGGAGGATACCGGGCCGGGTGTCGCCGTGGAGCACAAGGAGCGGATCTTCCAGCCGTTTTTTTCGTCGCGAGTCAAGGGCATGGGCCTCGGTCTCTCAATCGTGAAGGGTATCATTGACGCACACCGGGGCGCAATACGGGAGGTTGGCGAGCAAGGCGCCGGCGCGCGATTCGCGATCTTCCTGCCGGTTTTGGCTGATTGAGCCGCGGACTCGGAACTCCATCCACAGATTGCGCCGACTTCACGGATTGAGAACACCAGCAGACCTTGAGGGGCCGCGCCGCCATACTGACGGCAGACTTATTGACGGGAGCGATGGATGAGCAGGATTCTGTGCGTCGATGACGAGGACGAAGTGCGGGTGGCCGTAAAGCGCCGCCTCGAGCGCGACGGCCACACGGTGACCACGGCGGGAAGCGCCGCGGAGGGTATCGAGGCCATTAACGCGCCTGGCGCCTCGTACGACGTCGTGATCACGGACATGAGCATGGAGGACGGGGAGAGCGGTCTAAAAATGCTCAAGGCCGCCGTGCAACGGGACGTGTTCACCGAAGTGATCGTCCTGACGGCGTACGGCAACGTGAAGAACGCGGTGGAGTGCATGCAGCATGGCGCCTTCGACTACGTCGAGAAGAACATCCCCGAAGTCGACGTCTTCGAGCTGCTGATGCTGAAGGTCGACCGGGCGCTTCAGCAGCGCCGCGCGACCATGCGATCGCTCGACCGCCTGGCCCTCGCCGGCCGCACGGGAGGCGGAGCGGCCACGGACTGATCGCGGGCAGAAGTTTCAGCCGAGAACCCGCCGCGCGAGCGCAACAGTACACAGGAGCGCCGGCCGCGCAGAGCGGCCGGCGCTCGCCTTGGGTCCTTCGTCGCGGAGCATTCGCCCCTGCCGGCGTCAGCGTCCGTCGGCCGGCCCGCTGTAATGTCAGGCGGCCGCGCAGGTCGCGCGAAGCAAGCCAGGCTCGGTCCGCTCTCCATCCACGCGGATCGAGATCGCGCGGTCCAGCCGGATATCGTCCATATCGGTCACGAAGTAGCCACCATAGAGCGGCACGTAGGTCGCGTCGTAGATGAGCGACGTGATTTCGTGTTCGCTACCGGTTCGGTCTAGAAAGCGTATCGTGCAAACTTTACCAATGTATGATTTTGCCTCTGCAAGCTGCATTAGATCCTCCTCGTTGCGAGTGCGCGCCGTTTATGCGGCCGGGGCCCCGCCCCGTTCTCTCCATAGAACGGCCGGGAGACGCCTGTGTACCGGGCGTCGGTACAAATGCGCGCCCCTACTCTCGCACCAAGAGGATTATTCCACTGAGGGTTTCGCCGCGCATTCAGTGCTTTTACCAGAGTGTGCCCGGCTCACGAGCCTGTCGAGCAGTAGCGACGGACGCCTAGCTGCCAGACGAGGAGGCTCGCGCCGAGGAACAGGAGGCCGGCCGCGGGGCAGAGCGCGAGCAGCGGCGCCGCCGACAGGCCCCGCGGACCTGGCGCGAAGATCAGTCCTGCCGGCAGGTAGTTGATGCAGGCGAGCGGGATGAGAAAGGTGAAGATGCTGCGGAACCAGGGCCGATAGATCGTGAGCGGATACTGTCCCGTTTCGGTGCCGCCGTAGGTGACGGCATTCATGATCTCCAGCCCCTCAACCGTCCAGAACGAGAGCGCCGCCTGGATTACGAACAGTCCGTAGAAGAGGCAGCCCGCACCGGCCGCCATCGAGACGAGCACTGCCGCTTTGGCGACGGTCCAGTGGATGGGCAGCGTGTGCAGGCTCCATGCAAGGATAATCGCCGCCTGGAGCAGCCGGCCGAATCGACCGTCGAATTCGCGCCCTGCGACCTGGAGCGTCGTGCTTCGCGGCCGCACGAGCAGCCGGTCGAAGTCGCCGCTCTTGATCATGTCCGGGAACGTGTCGAACCCGCGGCCGACGATCTCGGCCAGCGCAAACGAGCCATGCGTGACGCCGTAGAACAGGCCGATCTCCGGCAGCGTCCAGCCGCGCAGGCTGCTGAACCGGGCGAACAGCGCCCAGATCGCGACGTATTCCAGCGCAAGCGAGAATAACTGCCCGCCCGACATGAGCAGAAACGACGCGCGGTACTGCATTTTGCTCCGCAGGCAGGCGCCGGCGAACTTAAGATACATGCGTGCGCTGTCGGTCACCTGGCCTCCAATTCCGGGTTCGCGCCCCAAGCCCCCAATTCTGGATTCACCGCGGACTCCACAATTCTGGATTCGCCTCCCAACCCCCCCAATTCTGGGGGCGCCCCGGACTCCGCAATTCTGGATTCGCCCCCCAACCCCCCAATTCTGGGGGACTCTTATGGGGTTGCGTTGACGGAGTCTTGTCCAACCTAGCCGCCCTGTATCACCATGTGGCCGATGGTCCTGCGGAGGAGCATGCGGCCGGTGGCTACCAGCGCTATGGTCCAGCAGGCCTGGTGCAGCAGGCCAAACGCCAGGTCGCGCGGAGTGAGCAGGCCGAGATAGGCGCGGAACGGCGTGTCTACCAGGCCGCGGAACGGCAGCGCGTTCACGATGGGGATGAACGCGGGCGGCAGAAGCGAAATTGGGATCAGCATGCCGGAAAGCGTGTAGGTCAGCGGCGCGGCGAACCGCCATATCCCCTCCCCGGCCACCGTCGTGACCAGCGTCACGTTCATCAGCGTGCCGAAGGCGCAGCCGAGCGCGACTGCTCCCGCGGTTGTAAGAAGCCACTCGACGAACGCGACGGGCGACGCGGGCGGCCGCAGTCCAAAGAACAGGCCCGCGACCAGGAACAGCGGGATACAGCGGAGCAGCGTCGGCGCCGTCCGCTGGGCGACCGCGCGCGCATACCAGGTCGCGTAGAGGTCCATCGGCCGGAGCAGCTCGTAGGCGACGGTGCCGGTCCGCATCAGCGCGCGGATGTCGGCGTCGAGATTCCAGGGAAGCAGGCCGAGCATCGCCTGGCCGAGCCAGATGTAGGTGACCGCCTGCGCCCGGCTCATCGGCTGCGCGATGGCGCTCGAATCGTAGAACGCCTGGAAGATCATCATACGGATGATTCCCCAGAAAAGCTGCGTCCCGAACCCGGCGAACGCCGCCAAGCGGTACTGCAGCAGCGTGCGGAAGCGCGCGCCGTAGAGGCTAAGGTAGGGCGTCACGGCGAGGCCTCGCGGTAGAGCCGGGCGACGATCTCCTCGATGGGCGGGTTCTCGACAAACAGGTCGCGCACCGCGTATCGGGAGGTGACGCGTCCGATCAGCTCTGCCGTGGAGACGCGCGCGGGGTCGAAGCGAAGCCGGACTCGGCCGGTGTCCGTGCGGGCGGACTCTGCGTCCTCATCCTCCACGATCGCCGCCTCGTCCTCGAGGTCGATGATGAGCCACCGCTCGTTCGTCACCCTGGCCCGGAGCGCCGCGAGCGAGCCGTCGGACAGGATCTCGCCGCGGCCGATGACGATGACGCGGCTGCAGAGCGCCTCGATGTCGTCCATATCGTGCGTCGTGAGGATGACGGTAACGCCCTGGTCTCGATTGAGGCGGCGCACGAAGTCGCGCAGCGCCAGCTTGGAGACGGCGTCCAGGCCGATCGTGGGCTCGTCCAGGAAGAGGATGCGCGGCCGGTGGATGAGGGACCCGGCGAGATCGCACCGCATCCGCTGGCCCAGGCTGAGCTGCCGGACGGGCGTGTCGAGGAGCGACTTAAGGTCGAGAAGCGCGATCAGCTCATCGAGCGTCTCGCGGTACGCGTTGCTGGGCACGCGGTAGATGTCGCGAATCAGCTCCAGCGATTCGATGACGGGCAGGTCCCACCAGAGCTGCGTCCGCTGGCCGAACACCACGCCGATCCTGCCCACATAGCGAGTCCGGTCTCGCCACGGCACGGCGCCCATCACCTCGCACCGGCCGGAGTCGGGAACCAGGATGCCGGACAGGATTTTGACGGTCGTCGATTTGCCCGCGCCGTTCGGGCCGATGTAGCCGACCAGTTCGCCCTCTTCGAGCGAGAAGGTGACGTCGCGCACGGCCTCGACCGTCCGGTATCGGCGATGCGCCAGCCCACGGACCGCGCCCCACAAGCCGGGATCGCGCTCCGCAACCCGGAACGATTTGCAAAGGTTCTCGACCACGATCTGTGGCATTCCGCCGCCTCTCCCAACCCGGCGGCCTGCCCGCCAAAGTACGGGAGATTCGCGCCTGCCTCGCTGAATTCCTCCGATGATTCCGCCCTCAGCATATAGGTATTCGGGAAGGACTCGCACGGCGGAAGACGGAACAGCCGTTTCCAATTGAACTGTTCGCTTCACAATGCTTGAATGACTCGTACCGCGCCGCGGCGCGAGAAGGCAGCCCGAGATCCGGATGCACCACCCAGGCGACGCCATTGGTCCCTATACGCTTATCCGCTCGCTCGGAAGCGGCGCCTTCGGCGAGGTCTGGCTCGCAGAGCGCGCCACCTCACTTCTGACGACCCGGGTCGCGCTCAAGCTGCCACGCGAGACGTTCGACGACCTCGACGCAATCCGGCACGAGGCACAGGTTTGGCTTCAAGCCAGCGGGCACACCAACGTCGTGCCCGTCCTCGAAGCCGAGGTCTACGATGGACAGGTCGTGATCGCGAGCGAGTACGTCGCTGGTGGAACCCTGGCGCAGTGGATGGCCGGCCCGCGCGAACAGCGCCCTACGCTCGCGGAGGTCCTGCCGATTATCCGGGGCGTGCTCGACGGCCTCCACCACCTGCACCGGAACAGCCTGATCCATCGCGACCTGAAGCCGGAAAACATCCTGATGAAGGGCGGGACGCCGTGCCTTACCGACTTCGGACTGACCCGGGTCCTCAAGCCCGACGCTCGCTCGACGAATATGGCCGGCACGCCGGCCTACATGGCCCCCGAATCGTTCAAGGGCCAGTTCTCGGCCGCCTCCGACGTGTGGGCTGCAGGGATCCTGCTTCACGAAATGGTCACGGGGTCGCTGCCCTACCCGCAGGCGGACCTCTATTCGCTGTTACTCGCGATTACCGGCGAGGAGCCTGCCGCTATTTCGGATGCCGTACCGGAACCGGTCCGCCCGATCCTGGCACGCGCGCTGGCGAAGGTCCCGGCCGACCGATTTGAGAGCGCGGAGCAGATGGCGGCGGCGCTGGCCGGCGTGTCGGCGCCTTCATCCGTCGCGACAACGTCGGCCGCGGAGCCGCGCACCAATCTGCCCGCACAGCTGACGTCCTTCATCGGCCGAGACGATGAGCTCGCCGCCATCGACGGGCTGCTCGCGGAGACGCGCCTCCTCACGCTCACGGGCAGCGGGGGAACCGGCAAGACGCGGCTCGCGCAGATCGCCGCGCGCGCAGCCCTGCCGTCGTACGATGACGGCGTATGGCTCGTGGAGCTCGCCGCCCTGTCCGACGGGTCCCTCGCGCCGCAATCCATCGCCGACGTGCTTGGAATTGGCCAGAATCCGGGCGAGTCGATCTCTACCACCCTATCCCGCACAATCCGCTCGAGACGCCTCCTGCTGGTGCTGGACAACTGCGAGCACCTGCTGGAGTCGGTGGCAAGCCTGGTAGACGCGCTGCTTCGGTCCTGTGCGCAGCTCCACGTACTGGCGACGAGCCGCGAGCCCCTCGGCATTGCGGGCGAGCACTGTTTTCGGGTGCCGTCGCTCCCGGTGCCGGATCCGCGCCAGCAGCAGACGCGCGAGGCGCTGGAGCGCTGCCCGGCCGTTCAGCTCTTCTTGGAGAGAGCGCGGGCTGTCGCGCCGGACTTTCGCTTTACCGACCAGAACGCTGCCGCGATCGCCGCAGTTTGCTGGCGGCTCGACGGCATCCCGCTGGCGATCGAGCTCGCCGCCGCGCGCGCCAGGATGCTGACGGCCGAGCAGATCGGCGCGCGCATGGACGATCGGTTTCGGCTTCTCACGGGCGGAAGCCGGGCGGCGTTGCCTCGCCACCAGACGCTACGCGCCATGATCGACTGGAGCTACGATCTGCTGACCGAGTCGGAGCGCACGGTGCTTCAGCGGCTGTCGATCTTCTCGGGAGGCTGGGTATTGGAGGCCGCCGAGGCGGCCTGCGCGGACGGGAGCATCGAATCGTGGCAGGTGCTGGACTTGCTCGCGAGCCTGACCGATAAGTCCCTGGTGGTGCTTGGAAACGAGTCCGGACAGCCGCGCTACCGCGTGCTGGAGACGGTGCGCCAGTATGCGCGCGACCGGTTCGTCGAGGCCGGCGACTTCACCGCCCCGCGCGACAGGCACCGCGACTGGATGCTGGCGTTCGCGGAGGAGGCCGAGGCCGGACTCAGGGGCCACCAGCAGAGAGAGTGGCTGGACCGCCTCGAGACCGAGCACGATAATCTCCGCGCGGCGCTGGGCTGGTCGATCGAAGCCGGCGCCGCGGAGCCGGCGCTGCGCTTCCTATCCGCGCTGCAGAGATTCTGGTACGCCCGCGGGTACTTCGACGAGGGGCGAGCGCTCCTCGACTCCGTACTGTCCCTGAGCGCCTGCGCCGACGCCGCGGTCGACCGAAGAGCCGCCGTCGGTCACGCGCTGGAAGGAGCGACGCCAGGCGAGCGATCTCCGGATTGGGAGATACACGATAGCGCGCTGGCGAGCCTGCGCGCAATGGCGCTCTCCAGGATTTCGGTGCTGGCTCTCAATCAGGGGGATGTCGAGGGGGCGGTCGATCTCGTCGAAACGGCTCTTAGCCTGGCGCGCACGCTTGGTGATCGAAAGGTTACCGCGCACGCGCTCCATTGGCTGGGATGCCTGCGGCGGACGGCCGGCGTTATTGAAGAGGCCAGTGTTCTTCTTCAGGAGAGCGTATCGCTCTGGAGGGCGATCGGGGACCGCTGGGAGATCGGCTGGCCGCTATTGTGGCTGGGATACATATCGGCTGACGATGGCGATCTCGCCGGCGCCGAATCGATGTTCCGGGAGTGCCTGACCCTGTGGCTCGACCAGGGAGACCGGTGGGGATCCTGTTTTGCCTATCAGGGATTGGGATATGTCGCGCTCCTGCAGAACGAGCTCGCCGTCGCGCAAGCGCTGTACCTGGAGAGCCTTACGCGCGCACGCGCGATTCGCCACAAGCCCATAATGCTCAGGTCGCTTCAGTCGCTGGTCAATATCGCCGCGCGCCGCGACGACCACGATACGAAGCGGGAGCTGGAAGAGGAGATTCTGGCGCTTCGGCGGGATCTGGGCAAAGTATAGGCCGTTGCCGACGCCGCTCAGCCGCCTTGCCCGTTTCGCAAGGCTCACCGGGCCGCTAAGCGGCCTTGCGGCAGATCAAGGAGCTGCGGACGGAAAGCCGCCTGCTACGCGTGACACGGCCCTTCACACACGCCGCGGCGTCAATTGGCAGTCTGGCCGCGGCGCTGCTGGCTGGTGACGATCGGAACATAGCCGGCTTCCAATCCCTTCGGCGGGCGGACCAGCAGAGCAGGGTCCAGGTCGGCGAGGGCGCCGCTGGATGGAGCGGGAATGTAGTCGCGATTGGCCGGCCACTGGCGATGCAGCCGGACGACAAACGCCTGCAGGCGCGCTTTTTGCGCATCGCTCAGCCCGAGGCCTTGGAGCGAAGGCTGATCGACGAAGCGATACCATGCGTAGGTGACGATGGAGCCATCGGACAGCACGGCTGAAAATGGGCCGCGAACCGGCCCCGGAACGGACCAGCAGTCCGGCCCTTTCACGTTCCGCGCGGGCGACGTGTAGGGCGAGCCGGGCCCGGCCGCGGCGAACCGTTGGGCGGCGAGACCAGCGGGCGCCTGAGAGGCCGGTATCGCCACCCGCTTCGGGCCGACCTGCTTGTAGTACTCCGGAAAGACCCCGTGCTGGGCGTGGTCGGTCCATTCGAGGCAGAGCGCGGAACCTTCGACGACCGTCTTTACAATAGTGTCGAATCCCGCGAGCGGTACGTTTCCCGGCCCCTGGCGGAACGAGATCGGATTTGCCGTCGCCCTGGCGGCCCAGGACGCGCTCTTGCCGAACGGCTGCTCTGGAGCGCTCGCCCCGTCGATCCAGGCGCGGACGCCGTCGCCGAGGGCCTGCGTGGAGTACATCGTGATGTCCTGCATCAGCACGCGCCGGCCTTCCCGATCGGTGGGAAAGAGCAGTCGTGGCACGCGCGAGTAGGTCACGCCCGCCGCGTCGCGCGTCTCGAAATAGGGCACGGTGTTGAACTCCATCGCGCCGCCGTTCATCAGCGCCGGCCGCGCATCGAGGCCGCGCCCGTCGATGACGCGATAGCCCTTCGAGAGGCGGCTCCAGGACTCCGGCGTCCAGTAGGCGACAGGCCCTTTGAAGTTGGCGGCATTCAGGAACAGCGTCCAGCACTGGTTACCGGTCGGAGCCTCGTCGCTCGGCGCACTGGACCTCCGGTAGGCCTCGGCGATCGGAAGCGCCATCCAGGCGTTGCCGAGGAGACCGCCGCGCGAGAGTCGCCAGAAGGTCAGCCCGTCCGGCGGGACGAGGAGCCGGTTGCTCAGTTGGGCGATGCCCATCACGTCCGGCGCCAGTGCCTCCGGGCGCCCGAACCCCCATCCCGGCGACGAAATCTCGTGGCTGTACCCGTCGGGCGTGCCGTTGATCCGATACTTCGGGATGGCGCTGGAGAACTGCGTGCTGGCCCAGTAGCCCAGGCCGCCTTCGATCGTCTGGAACACGTCACGGTAGAACGGTCCGCGCTCCGGCCAGTTGTCCCGCGCGACCGTGCCCGGCGGGCAGAGTGGCTTGTCGAAGTCCGCGTTGTCCGGGATGATCCAGGTCGATGGCAGGCCGATCTGGAAACCGGCGAGCGGCCGGTCCAGGAGCGGCCAGATGCCGACGTAGAATGAGACGCCCGCGCGGTACGCGTCGGGGGGCCTCGACAGGCTGAAGGAGATGTAGCCGTTCAATCCGCCGGATTTCTGCGGCAGCTTCGCGACCTCCGTGGGCGGCTGCTGCGCACCGGCCAGAGCGGCAGGAGTTAGCAGCGCGGCAATCGCCAGGCAGCGGGCAAGCCAACTGTGTGCCTCGATGCGCATTTCGAGCGTCCTCTCTGCGTTCGTTCGCCAATTCCGAGCCCAATTCTGGTTTCGCCCCGTGCCCCGACTCTGGGGACTTATGCTACGTGACTATGTCTGCCGGCCGGCGCTGGTAGGGCGGCGTTGCGTGCGGCTGCCACACCTGGAGCCTCCGCGAAGTGTCGGCCCACTCGCTCCGGTCTCGCCGGGCCAGCCATGCGGGCGGCCCCAGGATACGGGCGCACATTGGGGCGGCGGGTCAGTACGTGCGGATGCCGCGGTTTAGCGAGTTATCCCAGCGATGCGCCTGCAGGAACGCGATGGCGGCGTCCATGCCGGTGGCCGTTCGGTGGCGCAGGAGGATTTCGACTCCGATGCCGCCGACGTAGCCACACGGGTCGTCGAGCGCGGCGATCGCGGTTTCGATGACCGCGGACGACGGCGCCGGAACGCGCAGTAGCGCCATGATCGCGTTGAAACGGACCTGGTTCTCGCCGGTCCAGCGGCGGTAGAGCGGCTCCTGCCAGACAGGATCGCTCTCGAACAGGAGCCGGCGGATTTCCGGCAGCGCCTCGTGGGCCGCCTGCATCTGCCCGATCGCGTCCAGCGCGGTCCGGACGACCGCGTGCGACCGACTCCGGAGCTTCCGGATGACCGTCGGGACGGCGGCGGCCTCCGACCGGCCGATCTCGCCCAGGGCGAAGAGCGCGTTGATCTGGACCCAATCCGATGGCGCGTCCAGCAGCTCGACGAGCGCCGGGACGGCAGGCGCGCCCATCGCGGCGAGCGCGTAGGCTGCATTCTCCATCACGACGGCCGATTCCGCCCATCGGCTCTCCATGCGCCCCGCCAGATCGGCGCAGAGCGCGACGGCCGCGCGACCGCGCATGGCCGCCAGGCGATAGATCGCGTCCAGGCGCGCATCGGAGCCGGCATCCCACCCGGCGATGAGATCCTCCGGGGCGCGGCCGTCATCCTCCCGCAGAGGAGCTTCCGCCCGACCGCACATCCATTGCCAGACATAGCGCCAGACTGCCTTCGGCCAGCCCTCGCTCCACGCGCCGCTATGGTCCGCGCCAGCTGGCGATGCGGCGCCGGCGCTCCATTCGTCGCCGCGGCAGTCCCAGGAGGGCGCGGCCGGCTCCTCGACGCGCGCGAAGACGAATTTGGCCATGTGGCGCGTCCGGTCTCCTAGATTCATGGAGCCCCCGTGCGCGATGTCGAAGTGGACGAGGACGCATGTCCCCGCCGGCCCCGGCGCCTGGAAACCGCGAGCCCGGTCCGCATCTGAGATCGATGCGTTATACTGGCTAGCGGGGATGAGCTGCGTCGGTCCCATCTCCGGCGGAGTGTCCTGCGGGTAGTAAAGGATCATGGCGTAGCGCGGCAGGTGGTGGCGCGGGCGCGAGAGCGGGCTGTGGCTGTCCTGGTGCCATCCGACGAAGCTTGCGGAGCCCTGGCCCACCTTCAGATCGCCGTCCACGCGCTCGGCCGGCTCGATATTGTGGACGAACCGGTGCGGGTGAAGCACGTAGTCTCTGCCGAGGACGCTGGTGAGCGCGCCGCGGACGACGGGGCTATCCAAGACCTGCCGCATTTCCGGCACGGCCGGCAGGATATTGTTGCCGGGATTGCCCTCCTCGTGGAGGATCCATTGGAGCTTATCGTAGATCCTGGCGTGCACATCCGGCGGGAGGCCGCAGTCCAGCACGAGATAGCCGTGCGCGATAAACTGGCGGACCTGGTTGTCGGTGAGCAGGTTTGAGGCCATTCAGTGTGCTGCCACTTGCGCTACAAGTTCTTCTCTTCCGCCACTCAGTTCCGGAGCGCCGACGGCGGTATCGGCTGCAGATCGAAGCCGGGGCCGCTCCAGCGCACCGTGAGCGACGGCTCGCCCGCCCCGCGATGGACGTACGTGAGGCGAAGCGGATGCAGGCCCCGCTGGAGCCGGATCGTTTCGCGCACCTCCGTGCCGGACCGGTAGCCGAAATCTGCGTCGATTACGGTCGCGCCGTGGATTCGCAGCTCGGCGCCGGTGTCGGCCGCCAGTGCGAAGGTGTACTCGCCATCGGCGGGCGCTTCCACAAGGCAGGCGAACTCGACGGCGAACGGCCTTCCCTTCGGCTCGGCGGGAACAGCCAGTGTCCTGGCGCTGCCCGTCCGTCCGGTGACGGTGGGATCGATCTGCGGCACCCAGGGAAAGCTGCCCTCCACCAGCCTGTAGCTGAGACCGCCAACCGAGTCGCTCGCACGCACGCTCGGCACAAGCTCGGCGTCGTAGGGCCGAGTGACTCCGCCGCCCGGTCGCCGCACCTGCAGCGAGACCTCGTGCAGCTCGCGCTGAAGTCCGGCGTACTTCGGATCGCCGGCCAGGTCGTGAGCCTCCTTCGGGTCCTTCACCACGTCGTAGATTTCGAAGTCGTCCGACTGGCGTTGGATATCGTAGCGAACGCCCAGATGGTCGCCGATCCGCAGCGCCTGCATCTGGCGCCGCAGCCGGCCACGATGCGCCGGCTCGAACTGAGCGAACTTGGGAGTCCGGCCCTGCTCGAAGTATTCGATGTAGACTAGCGGGCGGCCCTGCCTGCCCTTGCCCGTAAGTGCCGGCAAGAGCGACACGCCGTCCGTCCGCGCGGGCGGTGTAACGCCGGCCGCCTCGGCGAACGTCGGCATCCAGTCCGGGCTGGACGAGGGCAGCGCGCTCACCTTCCCGGCCGCGACGTGGCCAGGCCACCGGACGATCGTCGGCACGCGCAGTCCGCCCTCCCACAGGTCCCGCTTAATGCCGTCGAACGGGCCGTAGCTGCCGAAGAAGGTGGGCGCGTAGGGCTCCTTCAGGTAGGACTCGATGCTCGGCCCGTTGTCGGAGGTGAATACGACAAGCGTATTGTCGTCGATCTTAAGGTCCTTCAGGAGCTGGAAGATGTCGCCGATGCCGTCGTCGATGCGGCGGACGCAGGTGGCATATCGCTTATAGACGTCCGGCCACGGCTTTTCGGGCGTCGCAGGATTGAGGCCGTCGTCCCTGGTGGCGTTCGCGTAGTCGGTATGGTAGTAGGAGTCGATCGCACCGTGCGCCGTGTTGATCATTTCGCCCGGCCGGCCGAGCCACTGCAGGCCGCCGTGCAGCCCGCCGCCCGCCGGGTAGGGGCCTGTCGGCAGCTCCAGAACGGCGTGCGGCGTGTCGTAGGCCAGGTACATGAAGAAGGGCTGGGCCGGGTGCGCGGCCCGGTGGTCCACGATCCATTTCTTGGCGCGCGCGGTCCAGAGGTCGGCCGTGTAGCACTTGTCCAGACCGGCGGAGACCTCCGTGCGGTTGTCCCACACCTGCTTGGCACCGCGGTAGAGGCCCTCTTTCGGGTAGTGCTCGTGGCCGTCCGAGTGGCGCATGTAGCCGTAGTAACTGTCGAAGCCACGTTTGAGCGGGTGCGCCGGCCAGTCCGGTTCGTGGGCGGTCTCGCCCTGCAGGCCGTACTTGCCGATTGCGGCGGTCGCGTAGCCGGCGCCCTTGAGCACCGTCGCGAGCGTGTGGTTGTCCTCCAGCGCCTTGTCGAACTGGTTGTCGCGCACGTTCGCGTGGCCCTGGTGGACGCCGGTGAGCAGCGAAGCGCGGGAGGGCGCGCAGACAGATGCCGGGCAGTAGTGGTCCGTGAGCCGCATTCCCTCCGCGGCCATCCGGTCCAGATTGGGGGTGCTGTGCCACGGCTCAGAGCGCTTGCCGGCGGCCCTGCGGCTGTTTTGCCAGAAGACGCCGACATCGCCGTAGCCCAGATCGTCGGTGAGGATAAAGAGGATGTTCGGCCGCGGAGCGGGCCTGGCCTGCGGTGAGGCGGCTGTGATTGTGAGGGCGAAGAGCAGTGCGGCAATGAAGAGGGTGTGCGTGTTCATTGGTTGTGTTTCGTTGAGCTATACCCGTGCCGGCCGGCCGGCGAATGAATTCGCGCCTGTCAAAACGATCGTCCGCCTGCGCCGACACCAGCGCCGGCATCACGCGATCAATACAACGGAGAAAGCCTGCGGACCTGTCGCCGTAGGGCGACTACTGTTTTGTCAGCCGTGACTTCAGTCGCCAGGCGCGACCCGCAAGAGCGGACTACTAATCACCGTTCGTCTCGCGGCAGCGATTGTCCTACGATCGGATATCGCTCGCGGCTGGCGCACAAGTGGCCGCTCGTACGTCCAACGGTCATTTTGCACGGTATAATGGCCGCGAGGAAAATACGATGACCATCACAGTGGAACTTTCTGAGAAACTGAGCGTGCAATTGCGCCGCGTCTCCGAAGAGATCGGCAGTCCGGTGGAGGAGCTCGTCTAGCGCGGAATTGAGGCGCAAGTATTGCGGCCATACCGTCCGGCGCCCATGCCTGCAAGCGGCGGCGTCGCGAATCTGACGCGGTACGCCGGGTGCATCGACTCCGGCTCGGAACACTCCGGCGAAAACTCCGAGATCGTCCGAGACCTCGTCGCATCATACTTCGGCCACGGAGAGGAATAGCATTGCTACTCAGTACCTCCGGGCTCTTGTGTCTGCTTGACCGTCGGGATACCAGGCAAATCGAGGCGGCCACCCTATTCGGCGCAGGGCAACTACGTTGTGCGCACGACTACGTAATCGCGTAGATGGTTGCGCTCGCACACGTATGAAACCTACCGCGGGGCGCCATCTTGGATTTCTGCCGTGATCTCGCCAGAGATCCGCTAGTGCAGTTCACGTGGATCGTCCCGGACCTTCACGACGCTGGCGTCGAACTGCTTCGGTCGCGCCCAGACAAGTCATGGCCCCTTTGCGATGCGATCAGCTTTGTGTTGATGGGCCGCCGCAATATACGCGAAGCGTTGACGGCTGACCGCCAGTTCGAGCAGGCGGGATACGAGCAACTGCTCCAATCCGGGCCCCACGGTCAGCACGATACAATCATCCGCACCGACGGCGGCTCCCGGCTGGCGCGGTCGGTGAATGGCGTCCGTCCGCCGCCGCACCGCCTATCGTTTGGCGACGCGTCCCGGCTCGGAGCGCTCCCTGGCTGCGAGCCGCCCACTCTACCGACATACGGCGTCCGGTCCTCGCGCCCTCACTTCACGTTTGAAACGTCGTAGGCCCACTTCGGGCCGCTGGCGGTGGCCATGACCAGCTTCTTCAGCGATGCGTTTTGCGGGACGATGAAGAAGATGCGGAACTTGTACTCATCGCCGAGCTGGAATTTGTGGTCGGGCTCCTCGTCGGAGCTCGCCTTGAGGAATCCCTCCGGCCGGTAGCGCTCGCCATCGGCGTCCGTGATGCCGTACTGCGAATCGTTCGCGCCCTCCACGCTGAACATGTCGCCAGTGTCGTCCACGAGCATTTTGACCGTCACGGTGGCGACGACGTACTTCTTGCCGGCGGGAGCGTCTTCGCCCTTGAACTTGTCCGTCGAGACGGCCACGCTTTCCAGGCGAAGGCCGTAGTCGCGGGACGGCCCGTATTCGCCGATCTTACCGATGCCTTCCGCGAGCCCGACAGCGCCGGACTTGTCCGCGGGGTCGCGTACGTTGGGCGGCAGCGGCGCGATGACGTTCGCCGGGTTGCCCGCCTCGCCAGCCTCCTCCTTAGTCGCCCCTGCGATATAGTAGCGCATGACCTTGTCGGACGATCCGAGGCGGCCGGTATTGAGTATCAGCTTGACGATGCGCGCCTTTATAGGAATTGCGACGCCCATTTCGAGCGGGTCCTTGAGCGCTGGCTGGCCCAGCCCCTGGCCCGGTTTCAGAGATGTATTCGGGGCCTTTCTGCCCATGCTCGCAAGCGCGAGCGCGCCGGACCCAAAGTTATAGAGCTGGCCCTTCTCGTCCACGGCCGTCATGAAGCCCTCTTCATTAAGGAAGTTGTCGGTGTCCGCCGCATTCTTGATCGCAATACCGACGACCAGAATTTTCTGGTCCTGCTGGGCCGAGACGTGGCCGTAGGAGGGGAAGGGGTCCAGCGTGTAGCGCGCATTCAAGATCTCGAAGTTGAGCTTGGACTGCAGTGTGTAGATCGTCCCGAACTGGGCGTTCAGGCCGTTGAGCTGCGCTTGCCCCTTTGTGGGCGGCTGAGTCTTGGGTTTTTTCTGCGCGAGCGCAGGGCCGAGGTTTGCCCCGGCAAGGACTGCGAGCAGTACGACGGCGAGCGAATGTGTGCGGACGCGCACGGCGAGTTCTCCTATTGTCCGGTGCATCGGACTGTCCGGTGCAACCGACGCGGGCATGATGTTCCACGGGACGGTCTTCAATGCCCAGGGCGGTCTTCAACACCGGGCGTTCACATTCCTTCCGTGTTTGTAGCGGATGCGGTTCGGGGCGGCCTCACGCTGGTATTGCTACGCGCCTGCCGCGGTGACCGTCACTCAGAAGAGCGCGTAGTAGGTCTCGCCACAGGAGGCGCGGGTACGCCCGTCGATGTAGCAAACGCTGAACGCGCGACGCGGGATCGCCGTCGTGTTCGTGTCGGAGCGGTGCAGGAGCCAGTTGTGGAGCAGGACCGCTTCGCCGGCCGGCAGCTCCAGGTTGGCGATCTCGCTGCTCGGGGCGAAGCGGGCGGCCTGCTCCTCAGTCAGGAAGCCGGAGGGATGGTCCGGATTGATCAGGCCAAACTTATGGCTGCCGGGAATCACCTGCACGCAGCCATTCTCGCGGGTCGCCGGATCGAGAGCAGTCCACATGGTAACCATCGGATCGCGGTCCAGATAGTTCCACCGGTCCTGGTGCCAGGGAAGCAGTGTCCCTTGCCCCGCGGGCTTGTTCATGAACATCGCCCGGAACGATGCGATCGGCGTGTCCGGTCCGTAGATACGGGCGCAGACCTCGTTGAAGATCGGGCGCTCCATATAGGCCAGGAACAGTGGGTCGTGCTCCAGCTCCTGGATTTTGCGGTACGCGAGCGTTTCGCCCTTCCAACCCTTGCTCTGCGGCCCCGCGTTCTCATACTTTCCGTCCGTGCTGTCCAACTGCATCAGCAGCCTGTCGTACGGGACGTCCGCGCGGCCGAGCATGATGTCGTCGATCCGCTGCTGCAGGTCGCCCAGCTCCGCCTCATCGAGCAGCCGGCCGAGCCTGAGATAGCCGTCTCGGTCGTACCGCTCCCATTGCGCGTCGGTCAGCTCCGCTTCGTCTTGCATGGCTCGCTCCAAATCAGGATCTATCCCGTGGTCTCTTTCGTGACGGCGGCCGGCAGCTCCTCTTGCAGGAACGAGACCGCCGCCGTGCGAAATAGCGAGCGTTGTGGCGAGCTCGACGTGGTCATGTTGAATTTATTGGCGAGCGTCCCGCTATTGAGAGGACGAGAAGGCGTCGCGCGCTGCAAACGCGCGAGGGGTTGATCGGCCAGTTCGATTTGGGCTGCTGTCGCGGCGGTGAGTCTGTGGGCGCCAAGCGCAACCAAGCCAGTCATTCGGGAGCTGGTGTCGCGCAGCCAGGCCCGTGAGAGGCGCGCATTGCATGTGCCGGGCCGGGGACGTGGGGGGCGGCCAATGTCGGGGGCCTGCCCGGTGGGCGCGGGCCAGCGCGGTTGGCAAGCCCGGCCTTCACGGACATATTGTAGCGTCCGGGGAGTGTGGGCGGACTCCGGGGATACGGGTGTTGCGAGCCGAGGAATTTGGTGCGATGGGTATCGCGCGGGACCAGGAGAATAGAATGGTTCAGGTGAGGCGACGACGATCGATTCAATATGGCGCCGCGGCGCATGGCGGCCCGACAGGCGCGGTCCTGGCGGCGGTGGCGCTGCTGGCGGGCGCCGTTTGTCCCTGTGCGGCGCAGGCGGGGTATGACGACCATCAGAACATGATGGAGCAGCTCGGCGTTAAGGCGATCCGGCGCGGGCCGAATCCGAACGACCAGTCCACTTTTGACGAGGCGACGGCGAACCCGTACAAAGACAGCATGCCGGACGTTCTGAAGATGAAGGACGGCACGAAGGTGACGAAGGCCCGGCAGTGGCCGAAGCGCCGGGCAGAAATCGTGGAGGATTTCGAGCGCGAGGTCTACGGCCGCATTCCGGCCAACGTGCCGAAAGTGAAGTGGGAGGTGACGGGGACGACCCAGGGGGATGCGAACGGCATCCCGACGGTCACGAAGACGCTGGTCGGGCATGTCGACAACAGCGCCTACCCGCAGATCACGGTCAACATCCGCGCGAACTACACGGTCCCCGCGCAGGCGAAGCGGCCCGTGCCGATCATGATCGAATTTGGCTTCGGATTCGCGTTCGGCAGGCCGGGGGCGGGCAGAACGCCGTTCGTGCCCGCGTGGAAGTCGCTCGCAATCTCCAGGGGCTGGGGATATGGCGAGATCATCCCCGCGAGCATCCAGCCCGACAACAACCAGCTGCGGACCGGCATCATCGGACTGACGAACCGGGGCGAGCCCAGGAAGCCGGACGACTGGGGCGCGCTCCGGGCGTGGCAGTGGGGCGTGAGCCGGCTGATCGACTACTTCGAGACGGACCACGGCTCGATGGTCGATCCCAAGAAGGTTGGCATCGAGGGGCTGTCGCGCTACGGCAAGGCGGCGATCGTGACGGAGGCGTTCGAGCCGCGGATCGCCGTCGGGCTGATCGGCTCGTCCGGCGAGGGCGGCGGCAAGCTGCACCGTCACATCTACGGCGAAGCGGTGG
>DATGJU010000428.1:0-2457 GCA_035295045.1 Chthonomonadaceae bacterium | reverse complement strand
ACATGCCTGCGTGGCGCGGGCAGCGTACGCTACTTCGCGGGTTCGGCGTCCCACACCTTGATGTCGTCGAACCAGCCGTCCTTGCCGCCGACGCCCAGCTCGATCTTGGACTTCGTCGGATGGCCGATGCCCGGGGACTTGAAGTAGCCGGCCGGCTTTCCGTCGATCGTGACGCGCATCTGCTCGCCGACCGTCTCGACCACCAGGTCGTACCACTTGCCGTTCTCCAGCGTGACCGGGAAGCTTGCGGAGTGCGTCTGGAGCAGGGCACGGATTTCGTCCCGATTCTTTTCGGGGTCCTTCCGGAGCTCGGCGAGGGCGTTGCTCTGGCTGCCGTCACGCTCGTCCATGATCGTGACGCGGTTTAGCCGGACCTGCGCGCGGCAAAGGTGGCCGTAGTGCGATCCCTCGAACTTGCGGTCGTCGAACTCGACGTCGATCATCGACGCCCCGTCGAACTTGATCTTGCACTCCACGACGCTATCCCTGGTCGGCAGCTCCAGGCCGTAGACGGCGGCGTGCGCGGTAATCGTGGTCTTGCCGTCGGCGGACGGCCGGTCCTTGTCACGAGTCTGCGAGCCCTTCAGCGCTCCGTTCTCGAAGGTGAAGGTATCGACGACGCGATGCCATCGCTTATCGTGGTCGGAGCTCTGGAAGTCGTCCGCAAAGAGCAGCTCCTTCTTGTGCGCGATCGATTTGGCCGGAATGTCGGCGCCGTCCGCGGCAAGCGCGGCGGCCGCGACGAGGAGCAAGGGTAGTACGAGCAGTTGCTTGTTCATCAGTAAGTCACCTCAGGTGCGCATAGAGATAGATTGAAGAAAGCCGCGATAAGGAAGCTGGTCCGGCCGTTACGATTGGAGTATACCCGCACTTAAGCCGATAGGTCCGCGGCGCCTGGCGACGATCCGGCGGCGCCGTCGGTCGATCGCGCGCGCGAGAGCAAGCGTTATGGCGAAGATAGCCGCAGGACCCTGTGCGGCGAATTGGAGACCATATGCGAGGAGGCGACGATGTTCGGCGAGGTTGAGCTCTGAATCCCCGTTGAAACCGGACAGTTTGAACCTGTTACGGCGGTCATAGGTACAACGGCTGCCAGCCGAAGCTGATCGTGCTCAATATCCGTCAATGGAGGATGTAATCCGGAGAATGGAGTTCGGAGCCGGCGTCGCGGCCGGCGGGGCGTTACAGGGAGATCTTGCGGAATACCTGCAGGTAGAGGTCGCCGGCGCGGCCGGTCGTCGGCGTCCACGTGCCGCCGTAGCGCACGCCGTTGTTGCGGCGCCAGTTCGCCGCGAAGATCCAGTTCCTGTCGAGGGTATAACGCGCGCCCAGCGTCACCTGGTCGGTCGCCCGGATGTTGGACGCGGGCTGGAACTGCTCCGCGCGCGCGACGATCGTCCAGCGCTCGTACTTTGGCAGGTGGTAGTAGAAGTCGGTGTACCAGCCATGCGTCTGGGCGTTGCCCAGCGTCCCGAATAGATATTCACCTCGGACAAGCAGGTGCGGCCGTGTGAAGCGCATGTCGAAGCCGCTCAGGTGCGTCCTCAGCCGTCCGGCCGCGGCCTTGCCGAACCCGGTGGATTCGGAGCCGTCCCAGCGGCTCGCGCCCACGATCAGCCCCTGGTAGTAGCTCTGCAGGCGGAGTGCGCCGCCCGCGACGTTATTGCGGTTGCCCCACACCCCGGAGGCCTGGCCGCCGAAGCCGGCCGCTTCGATCTGCAGCGCTGGCGAGCCGCCGCGAAACCCGACTCCCGGCACGAACCAATCGACGGAGCTGAAGCCCTTGTCCACGCGCGCCAGCGGATAGTCGATCAGACCGGAGGCATAGGTCTCTTCTGTGTCGTAGAGGCCGAACGGCAGGGTGATGTTGCCGGCCAGGAATCGCTGCTGCCCGGAAATGTGCTCGATCGCCGCCTGCCTCGTGACGAAGCTCGCTAAGCCATGGCCGCTCACCGTGGTGGCGGTCGTCTGGCTGCCGCCGTAGAGCACGCGGAATCCGGACCCGAGCGAGCTCTTCAGCGAGAGCGCCGTCGAGTAGAGCCCGACGTGGCTCTTCCCCGCCGAAGCCGTGAGCGATCTCACGTCCACGTCCAGCTCCACGGAGGTCGAGCCGAGAGTCTGGCCGTAACAGGCCGGCGGCAACAGTATCGCAAGTGCAAACAGCGCGCATACACGCGCGAATAGTCGCATCGTCGTCCCCTGCTCGCCTTTCCATCAGTTTTTCCATCAAGCAAAAACTGCGGTCGTCAGCCCGTGTTTCTGCGTGATTGTCGGACGGATGCCATAGGATTTGTAGCCTTGCGCAACACCGGCCCTGCGCGACGATCCGCATGCGGGCCGGGAGGGCCTAGCCGGAGTGGCCCGCCTAATGTTTCGGGGGAATCGTCCAACAATAGTCGCGACCACTGGCGCGATTGAGTCCAGCGATGCCGCTGGCCGACGCCTTACCGGTGGTGC
>DATGJU010000427.1:0-3959 GCA_035295045.1 Chthonomonadaceae bacterium | reverse complement strand
AAGAGAAGGCTGCGGAATTCACGGCGCCGCTATGTCCGCCGAAGTATCGCAATTCCTTACCGGTTGCGACTTCCCATAGACGCGCCGTATTATCCGCTGGCTGCACAAATGGGTCGCCGCTTGCGGTCAGCACAAATTTGCTGTCTGGAGAGAAGACTGCGGATTTGATCTGCGCGGAGTGGCCGACAAACCGTTGTATTTCGTCACCGGTGTCGGTCTCCCAGAGATGCGCGGCGTTGTCCATTCCTGCCGTCAGGACAAACTTGCCGTCTCGCGAGAATACCGCGGTGTTCACGGCCCTTGTGTGCTCGAATCTCCGGACCTCCTTGCCCGTAGCCGTCTCCCACAAGCGCGCGGTTCGATCACTGCTGGCCGTCAGAACGAACCGATCGTTCGGCGAGAATGCCGCAGCGTTAACATAAAGCTCATGACCCGTGAACCGCCGTATCTCATATCCGGTTCTGGAGTCCCAGAGGCGGGCGATCGAATCTAACGCTGCCGTCAAGACATACTTGCCGTCCGAGGAAAACACGGCCGAATTCACGGCCGCCGAGTGGCCAATCTGCGGTACAAGCTGGGGTCCATGGCGGGCCTGCTGTGCCGGCGCCTGAGGCCGCTGGAATGGGTCACGCTGCTGGGCAGCTGCAGGCCCGGCGCCGCGCAGAAGCAACAAGACCGCGACAACGAGAACCGTCGATGCGGACCTACATGTCATGAGCTGTGCCCTTCCCGGCCTGTTCAATTGAAGGCGAGCTGCCGTCGCTCTACCGGTGGCACGCGAAGGCGAGGTTTTCAACATCGTCGTTGCCGCCATGGGAAACCGGCTGAACATGATCCACGGGGAATGTGTCGATTGCGTGATGGTCGGGCGCGCGACGGTACTCGCAGAGATGGTGCACCATGGCGATTACGCTCCGGCGAAACGTGAACCGGTAGTCTGCGACGGGTCGCCAATTGGGGTCAGGGTCCCGGAATGGGCCGGATGGCGAGTTGTTCGAGATTGACACCCTCGCGCGCGGCGTCGGCGCGGAAGCGCTCCTCGTCTTCGGGTCGAAGGGTTATGGTCACGGACATCGCGTTTGCCTTTGTGTTCACGGCCGAGCGGCGGACTGTCGCGCACGCCTTACTCCCGCCAGATCGGGTTGGACCAGGCGCGCTTTCCGGCGGCGTCGCGAACGGTGACGCGGAAGCAAGGGCTGTCGCCGAGGGCGTTCAGATTGAGCTCCGCTTCCGTGAAGCCGTTACCCTCTCTGGCGGACTTTGTGGAATCGTTGCCGGTGAGGAAGACGTTTGAGGCGGGCGAGCAGCGCACTACGATCTTATCTCCGGACGCTGGACGGATATCGTAGATACTGGGACCGGTACTGCTGTAGTAGCAGCCGCTCTTGAGCGCGTCCAACAGCGCCTCGGGCTCGAGGTGGCCGCACTTCACGTTCACCCATCCGCGCATACGGTCGTCCCGGCGCGGATTGAAGTGCGCGTCGTCTGTGGCACAGGAGTAGTAACGAAACCCTCGGCGCAGCAACACATCCATCACGTACCAGCTGTCCGCCTTGTCATTATCGTCGATGGCGGTGCCGTTGTAGACCTCGACGGCCTGGATCGCGCCAAGCGAGCGGATGTCGGCCTCCGTGATGCCGTACCAGGCCGGGTGTGCCGCCGCGACGAACGCGCCGGCCGCGAGCGCCCGTGCGCACACTTCGGGCGCGGTTTCGCCTGGCGGGTAGGGCGCGAAGTCGAGCGGCAGCCCGACGGCCAGGATGTGCCAGAGCTGGCCGAACTCGGTCTTACCGGTGTGCAGCTCGGCCCCGAGGATCGTCGTAAATCCGTCCGTACGGTAGGGGCGCGTGTCCGTGATCGGGAAGTCGTAGCGCTCCAGGAAGTGGTCTGTGAGCGCCAGGAAGTCGTAGCCGGATTGGCGGTAGAAGCCGCAGACCTCCTCGGGCGACGTATGGCCGTCGCTGCGGGTGGAGTGCGTGTGCAGGTTGCCGCGAAAGAAGCGGCCCGGCACACGAAAAGGACCTGTGTTCATTAGGTTTTCCTTCGAGCCTGCCCGTCGGCTTCGCGGACCTACCCCAACTCGCTCCCGCAAGACGGCAGTCCCGCAGGGGCGGGAAGGAGCACATCCAAATTCTCCCCCTTCCCGCTTGCGGGATGGCGCGTGCCCGCGTGCGGGTGGTGGGGGTTAGGTCCGCAAGTCCTCCCTCCCGCGAGCGGGAAGGTGCAAATGCATGCGCTCCCCCTTCCCTGTGAGCGGAGCGAACGAATTAGGGAAGGGGGGCCGGGGGGTTAGGTCCCGGCAAGCGCCTTGCGAGAGACGCGGGACAGCGCGGCGCGGATCGCCGCGGAGAGCGCCTTTGCCTGGTCGGCTTCCGGCTGCGTCGCGGTCACACGGCCGTAGCGGTACCGATCGTGCAGTGCCGTAAGGCTTGCCAGCGCTTCCGCGGCGGGCGGCGCGGCGCCGCCAAGGCCTGGCCCGGCCGTTTCCAGGAACTCGGAGGGCGTTGCGGAGCGGCCCCGACGCAGACCGCGGGACTCCAGCGTGGCGCAGGAATCGAGATAGGCCTGGATTACGGCGATGTTGGTCGCGGGAATCGCAGTCGCGCCTGCCGCCTCATCGCGCGAGCCGCGGAGCCGCGGCAGCAGCTCGGTAACGGCGAGGTACGCCATGAGGCCGACGAGCACGAGCGCGATGAGCGGCGGCAGCGCGCCGTGCGAGGTGAGCCAGGCGAGGAAGCCGCTCTGCTGCTGGTGACCGTGGCGGGACCGGTCGGTAATATCGACCGTGCCTTCCGTGGCATCGAATGGGACCCAGCCGACCCCGGAGAAGTATAGCTCGGCCCAGGCGTGCTTGTCGTCGGACCGAACCACATATCCGCCCAGGCCGTCCTCCTTGCCCGCCAGATAGCCCGTCGCGATGCGGGCCGGGATGCCGGAGTAGCGCGCGAGCATGGTCATCGCGGCGGCGAAGCTGTCGCAATAGCCCTGCTGGCTGACCGTCAGGAAGTGCTCGACACGATCGGATTCTTGCGGCGCGGCAGGGCTGTCCAGGTTGTATTTGCACGTACGGGCGATGTAGGCCGCGATCGCCCGCGCCTTCTCGTAGTTGTTCGTCAGTCCGGCCGTCGCGTCCGCGGCGATTCGGCGGAGTTTGGGATTCTCGAAGCTGTTGCCGTGCGATATCTGCAGGTAGTGGTCCGCGATGATGGCCGGGACGTCGTCCGGCTGCGTCGAGGCGGCCCTCAGCGCCGCGACATCTTCCGTCGGCACGACTGACGTTATCCGATATTCGGCGTTCGCGGCGAGCGGCTGGTCCGCCGATACGGCGCCGTTATCGCTGGTGGTGAGCGATGCGTCCCGGGCAACGGAGATCGAGACCGGGCTGCCGGCCGCGTAGCACTGGTTCAGGTTGCCGACCAGCATGCGGACTGTCTGCTGCACGGCCCGCTCGCCACGGCCAGGAGGATCGACCTGGCTGCGCGGCACGCGGTATGTGGCCATGTCGGCAGTCGTCGTCGGGCCGTCGACCGGCCGGAACTGCTTGAGCTGCTGCAGGTCCCGCGCCTCGTCGCTGGCGGCGAGCTTTCTCGTCGTCGCGAGGCGGTTTTCGAAGCCGCTGCCCGTGTAGTAGTCGAAGGTGGCGCCGCGCCACTTGAAGGGCTCCGCCGACTGAACGTGCATCACGGCGGCGTCCGACTCCAGAACCGGGCCGGTGGCGATCGAGAGAGTCTTGTCGTCGTTCCCAAGGCCGCCGGTGAAGAACGGGGCTGCCTTTGCCGCGATCGTGGCCGCCTGTCCCCAGCCCTGCGCCAGCGAGAGGGAGTGACCGAACCAGTGCATCGGTATCGCGACCACATTCGCGAGCACGAAGGCGCAGACAACGCAGACGATCGCCAGCCCGAACTGACCGGCGAACAGCTTGCGTTCGCTGCGGACCAAGCCGGTCGTCGCGGCGATGA
>DATGJU010000426.1:0-9164 GCA_035295045.1 Chthonomonadaceae bacterium | reverse complement strand
TGCTCTATCTGGCCGAGTTTCCACGCGCCGCCGACGCGCTGCAGCGCGCCATCGCCCTCGCAATCGCAAACGCCGACCAGGGCGCGGAGTCGGCGGCCCGACAGAGCCTGGGCAACGCCCTCCTGCAGATGGGCCGCACCGAGGAGGCGCGCGAGCAGTTCGCCCGGATCGCGGCCGGGCCGGACTTCACGGGCAGGTGGCAGGGAACGCTGTCCCTGGGCAGCATCGACGAGCTGCGCGGCGACTACCAGCAGGCTATGCTCCGCTTCGACGAGGCCGCCGCCATCCTGGAGGAGGGCGAAGCGGCCGGCGCGACCAGTCCGAACGAACTCGCCATTGGCCAGATCTATATCAATACGAACCGCCGCAACGTCTATATGGATGGCGGGGATTTTCGCGGCGCGCGGCCCCTCGCCGAGCGCGGCCTCTCCGACGCCGAGAGCATGGGCCACGCGGACCAGCATCTGGAGGCGCGTTTCGATCTGGCCTGGTGCGATTTCCACGTCGGGCGGTGGCAGCAGGCGCACTATGGCCTGACGAAGACGCTTCAGCTCGCGCGATTCGTCGGGGACCAGGGCCGGGAGAACGTAACGCGCGCCTGGCTCGGAATATTCCTCGCCTCCGCCGGCGACTACGATTCCGCCATCGCTTACGGCAAAGATGCGCTCGCACAGTCGCTCTCGCGCGGCGACCGGCGCAGCGAGCTGTACGCCCAGCTTGCGCTGGCGGACGCCTACACCGGCCAGACGCGGCGCGACAGCGAGGCGCGGTACCACGCCGGACAGGCGCTCGCAGTCGCCTCCGCGCTTCGGCAGGAGCGGCAGGAGGTGGAGTGCCGCATCCGCATCGCGCGCGTCTCGATCCAAACCGGCGACCTCGTGGAGGCGCGCGACTCCGCCGGCCGCGCCCTCGCCACGTCGCTGCGGCTGGGCGCGCGCCACCTTGAGAGTCTGGCGCGTCAGTGTCTCGGCGAGGCCCTGTCGGGAGAGGCCGAGCCTGGCGCCGCGGATGCCCAGGGCCCCGTCGCGGCCGGCTCGAGGGCCGCATCGAGCGCTCCCGGCACCGACGCGAAGACCATGCTGGAACGCGCCGAAACCGAAGCAGAGACGGCGCTGCGGATCGCCGAGGAGCTCGGGCTGGCGGAGGGAATCTGGCGCGCGAACGGGACGCTGGCGCGCATCGCGGCGCTGCGTGGCGAGGACGTCGCGCGCCAGGAGACGCCGCTGCGCGCCGCCATCGCCACGGTGGAATCGCTCCGCGCGGCGCTCACGGAAGCAGGAATCCCGGACACGCTGCTCGAAAACCACGACTGCGCCGCGCTTTATGTTCGCCTGGCGCGCCTGCTCCACAGCTCGGGGCGGGCGCAGGAAACGACGGACCTGTTGGACCAGACCGGCTGGCCGCCGCTAGCCGCTCAGCTCGCCTCGGAATGGGCGGCGGACGGCTCTGCAGGACGAGGAGAGCGATGACGCACGAAACGCCTGAAGAGACCGCGCGCCAGCGCCCCGACTGTCGGCACGGAAGCCGCCGCGTCACAACCAGACCGAAGCCGGGCTATCGGCGAATTGTCCGCCTGGCTGCGATCGGACTCGCGCTGATGGCCGCAGCCGCGGCCGGGGCGCTCCTTCCGGGCTGCGGCTCCGGCATCGCAAACAGCTTCAGCGGCGGCGGCGTGCCGATCGGCGGCTCGAGGGTAGCCGGGCGCGTCGTCTCCGCCGCGAACACCTCGGTCAATCTGCCGAACGTCGCGATCCAGATCGACGCGACGCCCCTGGGCGGTGTCACACACACCATGCAGACGACGAGTAGCGCGGACGGCTCCTTCGCCTTCTCCAACGTCTTGCCGGGCTTCTCGAGCGGCTCGCTCGTGGTCACAGCGACGCCGTCCGATTCCACCTTCCAGGCCGAGCAACTCGCCTTCAACGTTCAAAACGGCCACACCGAGCAGATGATTCTGACGCTGCCGCCCGCCTCCTTCGACAATACGAAGGCCAATTCGGTCGCCCTGTTCCTGGCCGCTCCGGCGATCCCGAGCGGCACTTCGATACAGGTTCAGTCCGCGGTACGCGATTCCGCCGGAAACGTACTGCCTGTGAAGCCGACGCTCGTTTTCGACGGCAACTTCGGCTCACTCGATCCCGATGGCGTGTTCACGGTGCCGGCCGGCACGCTATCCGGCACGGGATCGATCACCGCGTTCTGGTATCGCCTGCCGCCGCAGACGCAGCAGATCCGCGTGGACAACAACGCCCCGCTGCCGCCGCCGAATCCGCCCGTGTTGCCCGGCTCGCCCATCGGCTCGGAGTAGGCCGCAAGGTATTGAGCGAAGCGCTCGGGCGCCCGGAGGGCGGCCTTCACACAACCGGCCCTTCTCCAGCATCGGCAGAACCTGCCGGCATCGTAAACCGGCGTCACGATATCGCTTTGCCGGCTCAGTCCCTCTCGACCACCGACACGCGGAGGTCGTGCGAGCCGTCGGGCCGCGCGATCTCGTAGTAGTAGAACAGCTCGTGGCCGACGGTGAGCACGTCCACGTAGCGCAGACTGCCGCTGCCGTCCGGCGATACGAGCGTTGGCGCGCCGCTCGACAGCGAGTAGTATGTCCGCAGGTCGAACGTTACCGCAAGGCCGGTCTTCTCCTCGTAGTTCTCTTCCACAGACGCGCTGCCGTCGTAGAACGCCAGATAGCCTCCCGTATCCATTGGCGCGAGCGCCCCAATGCGGCGGCAGTAGTCGTCCCACCGCGGCGCGGCGCCCGCGCCGCCGTCGCCGTGGCAGATCGGCGAGACGTCGCCGATCCACTGGAAGCTGCGGCCGTCGCCGGAGATCGCGGCGCCGGTCCGCGACAGCGTCAGCCCGGTATTGTAGATGTCGCCACTCGCGTGCTTGCGGGCCTCCGCGTCCGGCGACGGGGCCGGCTCTTTCGTCGCGTAGCTCGCCAGCATGTAGTAGGCCTGGCCGAACAGGAACACGTTGGGATCCTTGACGCCCTCGCCCCCCACGTCGTCCGCCGTGAGCAGCGTCGATGCGCTGCCCACGTCGAGGCGGTCCGGTTCGTCCCCTTCCAGCATGCTGATCCGCCACCGGTGGTCGCCGGGATCGACGTGGCTGACGTAGAGGCGCCATCGCCCGTCGAGGCCGCGCGTGAGACAGGTCCGCTCGATCGAGAGCGCGCTCAGGCTGGTCTTCGGCAGCGCCCAGATGTCCGTAAAGGCGATGCCGTTGTCGCTCGCGGCAATCCTGCACTCGACGCCGCGGCCAAGCTCGCGCGGCTGCCGAAGGCGGTAGACAAGATAGAATGTGTTCGTCGCGGCGTCGAATGTGGCGCAGGGCGCGCCGGCCCACCAGCCGGGCCCGGCGCCGAGCGGAGCGCGGACCAGCGTGCCCTCGCGCGGCGCGAATACCGGCGCGGCCCCGAACGCCTTTCCCACAATCCTCGCCATAGTGCGGCTCCCTGATCCGAGTGCGCCGCCGAGTCCCGATCTTCTGGACGTTCCGGGCGGGCATTGCAATGGTCGATCGTGCAGATCGATCCGTAACCAGCGGCGCGCCGGGCTACATGCGGCCGCGAAGCCGCAGCGCATCGCCGAAGAACCAGCCGTACATGACCGCGGGGAACAGGACGTTCCCGCCGATGAGTGTCGCGGCCCACGCCGAGATGCCCGTCGGGTGGTAGGCGATGGAGAACACGATCACAAGGGCGAACGAGACCGCGTAGGCGCGCAGGATCGACGGCGAGAAGCGGTTGCGCGAAGCGGCCATCCCGATATAGAGCAGGAACGATCCGTAGAACCAGACCAGCGAAAAGAGCATCAGGATGGCGGCAAGCGGCGCGGGCACGCGCGATCCATCGTCCCGGACCGTCCGCCACGCCTCCTCGGTGAACGGGCGCATGCGTCCGTAGAAGGCCAGAAGGACGCCGCTGGCCATCCCGCCTACCACGAGCGCCGCAAGCAGGTTGTAGGAGAGGCCGAACATCCACGCCAGGCCGTCCGCGGACGGGCTGCCGGGGAAGAAGGCGATCAGGATCGGCGTCGCGATGGCGATCCCGCCCGCGAGCATCGAGATGAACGCGAGCACGAAATCGGGCGTCCGTCCCCGCGCAGCGCCGAGATACGCCGGCCTCGTGAACGTAACGGTCGGACCGTGCGCCGGTGCCGGCCCGGCGCGCATAAGCCGGTTCAGCTTCGCCTGCGCGCTCTGGTTGCGGGGGTTGAACTGGACCGCGTAGGAGAATGCGGTACTGGCCCGCTCTGAATCGCCGCGGTGAAGGTAGATGTCTCCGAGGATTTCGTGCGCGGCGGCCTCCCGCGGGTTGATCTGGAGCGCCTCCTGACACAGCTTGTAGCAGCCGGTATAGTCCCGATTGATGAACGCCAGCTTGGCCTCGGAGAGGATTCGCGCCAGCGGCTTGGTCTGCGTGTCCGCCGTCGCGCGCGGCGGCGGGGCCTTCCGGGCCGGCGCCTTGGGCCGCGTATAGGCGCGCCCGAAGCCATCGAAGTGGACCGTGCCGTCCGGCTCCCGGGCCGCGGCGCTTTGCCTCTGCTGCGCGGCGGGGCGAGCTTGCGGACGCGGCGCGCGGGGAGTCTGCGCGACCAGCCGCTCCGCGTCGTACGTCGCGCGGCGATCGGGGTCGCCAAGCACGCGATAGGCCTGGTTGATGCTGATGATCCGGTTCGCCGCCTCCGCCGAGGCGTTCACGTCGGGGTGGTATCGTCTGGCGAGCTCACGGTATTTCCGCTTGATCTGCTCCGGTGTGGCAGTCGGCGGCAGCCCAAGCGCCTCATAATGATTGGGCTGAGAGCTCATCCCGTGCAAGCATCCTCATCAGATTTGGTAAACCGGGGTCGGCGCCTACTCGCCTGCGCCGGAGGTGACGCCCGCGCCGTAACCCATGTAGAACGAGATCACGGCGATCGCGACCAGTATGGCGACGATCAGGAACACGATGGTCCCGAAGATCATCGCGGCCTGCCGTGTCTTTAGTTTACCTTCCGCCTCGTAAAAGTCCGCCATCTTGTCCAGCATCTCGTCCAATCGGCCCGAAGTCTCGCCGGTGCGGAACATGTCCAGCGACATCGCCGTGAAGAAGCCGGACGACCGCAGCGCGTCCGAGGCAAGGCCGCCGCGCTCGACGATCGGAATGGCCCGCTGAACGGCGGCGCGCAGCACCGCGTTGCCGGAGGCGTCGCCGGCGACCTCCAGCGCGTAGCTCATGCCAAAGCCGCCGCGGTAGAGCGCCGACATCGTCCGGCCGAACCGCGCCACGGCGAACATCTTCGCCATCGTTCCGAATCCCGGTATCGCGTCCTTGATGGAATCGTAGACCTCGCGAACGCCCTTCACGTTGAACAGCGAGAGCCGGAACAGGGCGAACGGGATCAGGTAGATGAGCAGGCAGAGCGCGCCGAAGCCGAGCGTGTCGCGGAGGTACTCGAGGCCCGAGTACGACTGCCGGCCCATACTGCCAAGTACAAGCCGGACCAGCGCGAGTCCCTCGCCCACCAGAAATGTGCGGCCGAGTATCATCAGCGCCACGAAGAGCACGATCTTCGGGTAGAGCGTCTCGCGGGCCACGATCCGCTTGATCTCCCAGTCGTGCTCGACGTACTCCGCGATCTGCTTGAGCGCCTGCTCCAGCATGCCGCTCTGCTCGGCAGCGCGGATCAGCTCGAGCTGGACCGGCTGGACCACCCACGGCCACCTGGCGAGCACGTCGGAGAACTTGCCGCCTGCCTGCACGTGGATCTGCCCGGCGCGCGCGATCTCCTTGAGCTTCGCGTTCGCGGTGTTGGATTCGAGCGCCACAAGTGCCTGATAGATGGGCAGGCCGGCGCCGATCAGCGTCGCGAACTGCCGGTAGAACGGAGCGAGGTCCTTGATCACGACGCCGGAGAATATCGGGTAGACTAGGACCTCCATAATCCGGCGCCCGGCCGGCCTCGGCGCGTCGGGCCGCCGCTCGCGCGCAGCGGCGGCAGCTGGTCGTTGGTAGCTCGCAGCTGGCATTTGGCAGCTGGCAGCCGGCTCGCCTACCGCGCCGAGCGGCTGCGGCGCCATGGGCTGCGTGCGGGCCAGCAGCGCGCCCGTGGCGCTCAGCGTCATCTGCGGCGCCGGCGCCTGAGGCAGCGGGCCGCCGCGCTGCCAGGCCTCCTGGCGCTCCTGCGGAGTATCGATGACGCCCGTGTCATCGCCGCCGAGGAGCGTGCGCGCCGGCACCGGCGCCATCGGCTGCGTCAAGTCGATTCCGCCGCCACGCGAAGCGGACGCGGCCGCGTGCAGCTCCGGCGATACCGGCGGATGCAGCGTTTCAGCGGCGGAAGCGACCATGCCCATCGGCGCAGACTCGCCGCTCGCCGGCCCCAGTCCGATCAGCGTGTAGCCCATCTGGCCGATCTGGTTTGCGGCGTGAGTCTCGCTCGGCGCCTCCACCGTGCCGTCCACCGTATTGCCCATCCTGTCGGTCGCTCGAAACGCGAAATGCGGCATGGCGGTAGACCCCCTCACAAAAGCTGGACGCACACGTTCCGAAAACCGGGCTGCGGCACACTGCCGCGAGCCTGCGCGAGAAATCCGCTGGGCCAGACCGCGGGATATTGCCCTCGCGGAGCGACCGTGCTTGCCGTCCCGGAACGTTCACGCCGAGAGGACGAACGGAGCGTCCCTATTGACCGAAGCTGTCGTTTACCCACTTGAACTGCGCTTCATAGCAGGACTTGGTCAGCCATACCGCCGTAATGCCGGCCAGGACGAGCATCGCCATGCGGCCGGCCCACGCGATCGCGCGCCGCGCTCGGTCGGCCGCCTCCGCTACGCGTTCGTCGTAATACTCCGCGATCTGGTCCAGCGACTCGACCATCTGTCCGGAGTGGTGGCCGGTGATCAGTATCTGCTCCATGTTGTCGTTGAACAGCCCGGTTGCCGCGAACGCGTCCGGAATCGGAGTGCCGCGCTGCACCATCGCGTAGGAGTCGGCAAGACGGTCGCGGATGACAACGTTGCTCGCCGTCTGCATCGCCCCCTCCCATGCCGCGGCCGGATTGATCCCCGCATGGTACAGGCGGCGCAGCATGCGCACGAACGCGGAGAGCGCAGCCTGGCGGTGCAGGTCGCCATAGGGCGGGAGCTTCAGCGTCAGGCCATCGCGGAAACGGCGCATTCCAGGCAACTGCAGATGCGCCCAGCCCCACTTCGTGCCCTGGATGATGAGGAACGCCAGTGGCAGCAGAATGGCTTCGTGCATCGCGTAGAGCCGGACCCCTGGACCGATGCCCGTATCGAGGTTGGCATGCCCGATCACGTCCGGAAACAGCGGAATTGCAAGGACCAGGCCGTATAGCCCCTGGATCGCCATGATCTTGGGGAGCCACGCGCCTTTGTACAGCGCGAGGTTCTGCTCGTAGTTGAGCGCAATCTCGGACAGCGCCTCGGGAAGGAAGCCGCCGAGCTCGCCGGCGCGGACGAGCCCGGCGATGTTCTCCTCGAAGATGCGCGGATACCGGTCCATCACGTCCGAAACACGGCCGCCGGTGCGCGCGGCCGCCGCCATCTCGAGGCCGACGCGAGATAGGTTGCGGTTGGGGGTGCGGGGCGCGAGATTATCCAGCGCCATGTAGATCGACATCCCGCTCTTCACGAGCGCCGCGAGCTGCTGGAAGAAGAACAGCCGGTCCCGGTCGTTAACGCCGCCGAGCTGCGAAACATGGGCCGGAGGCGCGTGGCGTCCGGTCGTCGTCGCGCCGACCGCCTGCGTGGCCGACGTCGTCGTGCGCGCCGCGTTGCCCGAGAGGATGATTCCGCCGCTCCGCGCGCCCGCTTGCACGGGGGATTGGGCGACCTCGCGCGCCGCGAGCCCTGCCGGCATAACGCGGGTCACGTGGTGCGCCGGCGCGTTCGCGAGCTGCTGCGGCGGCGCGGCGGCGTTCAGCGCGATCGCCTGCGGCCGGTAGCCCATCTGCAGGAGCCGCTGCCGCACCTCCGCCTCGCTCCCGGCGTCCAGCCGCCCCATAACGGTTTGCCCGCTGTTGTCCGTCGCTTCGTAGAAGAAGTTCATAGTTTGTGGTTTGTGGCTTGTGGTTTGTGGCTTGTGGCTCGCCTGCGCGCTCGGATTACCACGGCGTGCAGCGGACGCGCTCTTACGAGCCACCAACCACTAGCCACAAGCCACGATTTTCTGCGATTTCAGCGGCTCCTCGGCCATACGGTCACGAAGCCGGCGGCCGTCCGGGAGGCGATAATCCGGCTGTAGGTCCAGGAGCGGAGCGGCCACGAAGGCCCGCTGCGCAATGCCGGGATGCGGCAGCGTCAGCCGGTCGGTGCGCATCTCCCGGCCGTCGTAGTCCAGAATGTCGATGTCGATCGTACGCGGTCCCCAGCGCTCAGATCGGGCCCGGCCGCCTGCCGCTTCGACCTCGTGAATGCGATCCAGCAGCGCCTCCGGAGACAGGTTCGTCTCTGCGGCGGCGACGAGATTGAGATGCGCCGGATACCGCTCCGAATCGCCGGGCAGGAGTCCCAGGTGCGGCGATTCGTAGGTCGAGGACACAGCGCGCACCTCGACGCCCGCGTCCGCCAGTCGCCGCAGCGCCTCGCGCAGGTTGGCCGCCCGATCGCCGAGGCTCGCGCCCAGGCCCAACAGAACGGGAACCGCGCCACCGTCCGCCCGGTCCCCGCGAGATCCCATATCGCACCACTCCCTTGCCTATCCTACGAAGCCGATTCCGCCCACGTTCCGCGGAAACGGGTCGGCGGCGCCGCGAGGTACAATCTGGTGTATCGGACGGTGGCCAGCTTCTATTATATCGGATCGATTCAAATCTGCTATATCGGATCGATTCAAGTCTGCAAAATCTGCGGAGAGCGTCCCCGAATGGAGCCGGATCGTGGCGGAATGGAAGGCATCGCTGCACGGCGGGCACAGCGGCGAGTTTTGCGACCACGCCGGCGGCACGCTGCGCGAGATGGTCGAGGCCGCCGTCGCGTTCGGCTATCGCACGTTCGGCGTCAGTGAGCACGCGCCGCGGTACGAGCCGCGCTTCCTGTATGCCGAAGAGAGAGCTCTCGGCTGGACCGTAGAGACGCTCGCCGCCACTTTTGAGCGTTACGTGACTGCCGTGAACGCGCTCGCCCGCGAGTTCGCGGGGCGGCTCGACGTGCTGCGCGGC